>DATJSI010000043.1 GCA_035504215.1 Mycobacteriales bacterium | reverse complement strand
CACCACCTCGCGCCGAACGGGACTGCGGGGTTTGTGCTCGCCAACGGTTCGCTGTCGTCAAAGCAGTCCGGCGAGGGCGAGATCCGCCGGAAGCTGGTCGAGGCCGATCTCGTCGACTGCATCGTCTCGCTGCCAGAGAAGCTGTTTCTCAACACTGGCATCCCAGTCTGCCTGTGGTTCGTCTCGAAGAACAGACATGGCAATGGCCGCCGGCAGCGCCGCGGCGAGGTGCTCTTCATCGACGCCCGCCAGCTCGGCCGCATGGAAACCCGGACGCTTCGAGTCCTCGACGCGGAGGACATCGCCAAGATCGCCGGCACCTACCACGCGTGGCGCTCAACTGCGCCCGAGCCGCCGTACTCGGATGTCTCCGGCTTCGCTAGAGCGGCCGCAGTTGATGAGATCACGGAGCATGACTTCGTCTTAACACCCGGTCGATACGTGGGCCAGGCGCAAGCGGAGGACGACGGAGAACCGATTGACGACAAGATCACGCGCCTGACCGGGGCGCTGTATGCCGAGTTCGACGAGGGGCGTCGCCTCGAAGATGAGGTGCGGGCTCGGCTCGGCAGCATCCTGTGGTGAGTGGGCTCGGGATCGCGTTGCCTGACTGGCCTGTCGAGCCGCTAGGGAGCGTGCTCGTATCGCCGGAGGACCTGACGTACGGCATTGTCCAGCCCGGACCAGCCGTAGCCGGAGGCATTCCAATAGTGCGGGTATCGAACGTTCAGGACGGGCGGATCGATACCGCGGATCCGCTGTTCGTCGATCCTGCGGTTGAGGCAGCGTATTCGCGGTCCCGGCTGACCGGCGGCGAGCTCCTGATCACACTCGTAGGTACGGCAGGCGAGGTAGCGATCGCGCCTGGATCGCTAACGGGATGGAACACTGCGCGGGCGATTGGCGTAGCGCGCATACGGCCACAGATCGGCGCTCAGTGGGTCGCGCTCTGTCTCAGGTCCCGCGAGGCGAAGGCTCGAATCGCGTCGCGGTTGAACACAACCGTGCAACCGACGCTAAACCTCAAGGACCTCCGTGAAGTGCCGATCCCACTCCCGCCCGATCTCGTGCGGCGCGGGATAGCCGCAACGTTGGGGGCGCTGGACGACAAGATCGACTCCAACCGTCGGGTAATCACGACCGCTCGGCAACTCGCGCGGCAGCACTACTTGGCCGGCTTGGCCGACGCCACGGTGTTGGGGGTTGTCGCGGAGTCGTCGACCTTCCTAAATCGGCAACGAGTGCCACTGTCGGCCAAGCAGAGGTCGGAGATGCCCGGCACGGTGCCGTATTACGGCGCGACGGGGGTCTTCGGCCACGTCGCCGAGCCAATTTTCGACCAGGTGCTGGTGTTGGTTGGCGAGGACGGCAGTGTCGTGAATCCAGATGGATCACCTGTCGTCCAGTACATCTGGGGCCCATCTTGGGTCAACAACCACGCCCATGTCCTCGTCGGGCGACAGATATCCACTGAACTTCTGATGGTCGCGCTCGAAGACACGGACGTACGGCCCATCGTCACGGGAGCGGTCCAAGCGAAGATCAGCATGAGCAACCTCAAGGCGCACCAAATTCGGCTGCCCGCCGCGCACCAGCTCGAAAGGGTCGAGTCAGCCTTGGCAAGCCTGTTTGCAGTCGTCCGGGCGCGGACTGACGAAATTGGAACTCTTACATCGTTGCGCGACATCCTGCTGCCCGAGTTGTTGTCAGGGCGCATTCGAGTACCAGAGGCGCGCGAAGCCTTTGCCGAGAGCGGCTGAGCGATCCAGCGTTCGGCTGCGAGTGATCTTGCCGGCGCGCCACCATGACCGCGTGTCCTTATTGACCCTGCGACGACGGCGGCGAGTGCCTGTGCAGCGCGCTGCGACTCCGGTGCGGGTCGTTGACTTCTCGGCGCTGAACTACCGGCATCGGCTCGAGATCCGTGGCGAGTCGTTCCACCTCTCGGCCCTTCGCCAACTTCAGCGGCAGAGCGACAGCTGGCCCGCGCGATTGGTGCGCGAGCCGCACAACCAGTACGACCGCAACGCCATCGCCGTACACATCAGGGGTCGAATCGTCGGCCATGTCGCGCGTGAGCAGGCTGCGGAACTAGCGAGCACGCTGGATGCCTGGGGAGGCCAAGGCGTCATGGTCGAGTTCGACGCCACGCTCTGCGGCGGCACTCGCGACAAGCCGAACATCGGCGTCTTCATCAACAATTGAGATCGTGCATGCGTTTCTGCATGCAGAACAGTAGACTCGGCTCATGACCACGACCGTGCGGGTGTCCGAGCAGACACGAGCCAGGGCTGCGGCGCTCGCGGCCGAGCGGGGCAGTTCGATCGGCGACGTGGTCGACGCCGCACTCGAAGCCCTAGAGAAAGAGGAGTTCTGGCGCCAAACTCGCCAAGCCCTCGCGGCGCACGCGGAGGCCGGCGAGGCCGATCCATTGTGGGAGCGGACGGCGGCCGACGGTCTCGATCGTGACTGAAGCACGCCGCGGCGAAGTGTGGCGAGTCGACCTCGGCAATCCGATTGGACATGAGCAAGGCTTCGAGCGACCCGCGCTTGTCGTGTCCTCCGACCAGTGGAATCGCCATGCCTCGACATTGACAGTGCTTCCACTGACCAAGACCAAGCACGACTTTCCCACTCGTGTGGAGATCGAGCCAGACGCGGCTAACGGCCTGAAAGTGACCTCATACGCGCGGGTCGAGGACATCCGATCGATCAGTGACCGGCGGCTCGTACGCCGTGATGGGTTCGTCGGCCTCGAGGTGATGTCAGCCGTGTCGCGGACGATCCGGCTGTTCCTCGATGTCTGACCGCGCCACGGCCGACCCTGGACACGTCGTCTCGATGACGTACGCGCGTACGCACATGCACGAACTGATTCGCGCGATCGAGTCCGGCGAGACTGTCGCGCTGAGCCGGCGCGGCAAGGTCGTCGCCTTCCTGCGACCGCCCACCGCTGTCCGAAAGCTCGCGCCGTGAGTCCATCCGGGATCACCGAGGCGGTCGTCGAGGACGCGGCGCTGGACTACCTGCGCGGCCTCGGCTACCAGACGCAGCCGGGACCAGTGATCGCCGAGGACGGCAACGCACCCGAACGCGAGTCCTACGAGCAGGTCGTGCTGCTCGGCCGGCTCCGCGAGGCGGCGGCGCGAATCAACCCGGAACTGCCCGCTGCGGTGATCGACGACGCGATCAAGGCGCTGCTGCGGCCGGAGTCGCAGAACCCACTCGCGGAGAACGAGCGGTTCCACCGGCTGCTGGTCGACGGCGTACCGGTGGAGCATCGCGGCGCGGACGCGTTGATCCGGACGTCGCTGGTGTGGCTGATCTCGTGGGAAGACCCGGCGGCGAACGACTGGCTGGCGGTCAACCAGTTCACGGTGATCGAGGCCGGCCGCAACCGCCGGCCCGATGTTGTGGTCTTCGTCAACGGACTGCCGCTCGCCCTGCTGGAGCTGAAGAACCCCGGCGATGAGAACGCGACGCTGCGCGGCGCGTGGAACCAGATCCAGACCTACCGCCACGACATCCCGTCGATCTTCGTCCCGAACGCGGTGACGGTCGTCTCGGACGGGACCTCGGCGTCGATGGGGTCGTTCACCGCCGGCTGGGAACACTACGCGCCGTGGAAGACGATCGACGGCCGCGAGGTGATCACGAACCGGCCTGCGCTCGAAGTCTTGATGCGCGGTGTGTTTGATCAGCGCCGGTTCCTCGACCTGACACGGTCATTCATCGCGTTCTCCGACGAGCCGGGCGGGCTGGTGAAGCGGCTCGCGAAATACCACCAGTACTGGGCGGTCAACGCCGCCGTCGAGTCGACGATCGAGGCGGCCGGCCCGGACGGTGACCGACGCGGCGGCGTGGTCTGGCACACCCAGGGGTCGGGCAAGTCGTTCGAGATGCTGCTGTACGCCGCGAAGATCATGCGCTCTGCGGCGATGGGCAACCCGACGCTGGTGTTCATCACCGACCGCAACGACCTCGACGACCAGCTGTTCGGTGAGGTCTTCGCGCCGGCACGAGTGCTGCCGGAGGCACCGCGGCGGGCGGAGTCACGTGCCGAGGTGCGCGAGCTGCTGTCGCGTGCGGCGGGCGGCATCATCTTCACCACGATCCAGAAGTTCGCGCCCGAGGAACGCGGCGACATCCACCCCGTCCTGACCGATCGTCGCAACGTCGTGGTCGTCGCGGATGAGGCGCATCGCTCGCAGTATGGGTTCGCGGATGGCTACGCGAAGCATTTGCGTGATGCGCTGCCGAATGCGACGTACCTCGGGTTCACCGGCACCCCGATCGAGTCCGGCGACCGCTCGACCCGCAGCGTGTTCGGCGACTACATCGACGTCTACGACCTGACGCGAGCGGTCGAGGACGGTGCGACGGTCCGGATCTTCTACGAGTCGCGTCTGGCGAAGGTGTCGCTGCCCGACGACGCGCGAGAGGCAGTTGACGCCGGAGTCGAGGAGATCATCGAAGGCGCCTCCGAGGACGACGCACGTGCGGCGACATCGAAGTGGGCGCGGCTTGAGGCGATTGTCGGCGCGGACGACCGGCTCGACGTCGTTGCAGCGGACATCGTTGAGCACTGGGAACGGCGCCGGGGCGAGCTGTTCGGCAAGGCGATGATCGTCGTGATGAGCCGCCGGATCGCGGTCGAGCTCTACGCCAAGATCGTGGAGCTTCAGCCGGACTGGCACGACGAGGACCCGGCCGCCGGGGCGATCAAGGTCGTGATGACCGGCTCGGCCGCGGACCCGCCGGCGTACCAGCCGCACCTGCACGGCAAGGACGTGCGCAAGCAGCTCAAGGCGCGGGCGAAGGACCCGGACGACCCGCTGGAGCTGGTGATCGTCAGGGACATGTGGCTCACCGGGTTCGACGCGCCTGCCGTGCACACGATGTACGTCGACAAGCCGATGCAGGGCGCCGGTCTGATGCAGGCGATCGCGCGGGTCAACCGCACCTTCCGCGACAAGCCGGGCGGCCTAATCGTCGACTACATCGGCGTGGCGACCAGCTTGCGAGCCGCGTTGCGCGAGTACTCCCCCAGCGATCGCGACCAGGCTGGAGTGCCGATCGACGAGATGGTCTCGGTCATGCTCGAGAAGCACGACGTCATCCGGACGCTGCTGCACGGCTGCGCTTTCAACTCCTCACCCGCCTTGCCGGCGGCTGAGCGACTCGCGCAGCATGCGGTCGTCCTCGACTTCGTGATGGCCGACCCGGACCGCAAGACCCGGTACCTCGATCAGGTGCTCGCGCTCGCGAAGGCGTTCGCGCTGTGCGGCAGCCGAGACGAGGCGCTGGCGATCCGCAACGACGTGCGGCTGTTCGCCGACGTCCGCGCGGCGATCCTCAAGATCGAGAACCCCGACTCGGGTCGAGCCGGCGCCGGTGGCGACGTCGCGATGGAGACCGCGATCGGCCAGCTCGTCAACGAGGCCGTCACCGCGGAAGACGACGTCGTCGACGTCTACGCGATGGCGGGGATCGAGACGCCAGAGCTGTCGATCCTGTCGGACGAGTTCCTTGACGGTCTCGCGCACAAGGACAAGCCGAACCTGCAGATGGGCCTGCTGCGCAAGCTGCTCAACGACCAGATCTCGACTGTCCAGCGGACGAACCTCGTGCAGGCCCGGCTGTTCTCCGCGCAACTCGACGAGGCGATCAACCGCTACACGAACCGTGCCCTGACGACTGCCGAGATCATCGCCGAGCTGGTGAAGCTCGCGAAACAAATGCGCGACCAGCAGCACCGCCATGAGCAACTCGGCCTGTCAGTAGCCGAGGCCGCGCTCTACGACGCGATCGTCCAGAACGACGCCGCAGTCCTTGAGATGGGCGACGACACCCTCAAGAAGATTGCGGTCGACCTCGTCTTCGCGGTCCAGCAGAGCGTCACGATCGACTGGAACCTCAAGGAGTCGGTCCGTGCGACGATGCGCGCCAAGATCCGCCGTCTGCTCGCGAAGTACGACTACCCACCCGACCACGAAGAGCGCGCGATCGAGCTGGTGTTGGAGCAGGCAGAACTATTCGCCGCGTCCACAAATTAGCTGGGGAGGTCGCGGGGAATTTTGGCTCGATCGAGCACCCCGTCAGGATTGTCAAGTCTCGGGATCGGTGACCGGTCGACCGCACTCTCCGACGACGTCGTACATCCACAACCTTTCGATGCAGAGGCTACCCATCTCGCGTTGTCGGCTGCATTCTGCGAACGTTCACACGCGAAGTGATGGCTTCCGGGTGCATTCATCGCGGGTGGGTGATCTGTCGCCAGCGACATACCCGCGAGAAATCACACTGGCGCGGGAGATCGCGGCGTACTGTGCGCCGCGTGGCCGAGGTGTATAAGGATGACGAGGGGTCGATCACAGGCCCGCCTGATTCCACCGCGGGCGTAGAGCCCGTTCAGGTGAACCCGGTGACTCTTGCTTTAGTGTTTGCTAAAGTCAGTCGAGACGTGGTGTACAGAGGTAGCGGAAGGGCCATCCATGACGCCGCAGAGTGCGCCGTACGTGCTGATCGTTCCTCGCCGGCGCGCGAGTACATCACAGCGATGCGGAACGGGGCGCGTCGCGACGACCCGGGCTACCAACCACCAAAGGACCAGGACCAAATCCACGACTATGCCTATCTTCTGAAGAAGATCCAACACGTCGTTGAGTTCGGCGAGCCGTCTACTCGGACGGATGTGAACGATCTTGACGACGGCGTGTGGGAGTTCAAGCACAGCAATCGCCGCCTCAGCTACTGGGATACCCCAGGTGACGGCACGTTTACACCGAAGCCTCGTGTCAAGGATTTCAACAGCACGACTCCAGGCAAGTTCCATCCCGACGACAAATGGTGGTATCCCGAGATGGACGCAGTTCTCCGCCTCGGCTGTGCATGGGAGAAGGATGACGACCTTGCGCCACCCGAGAAGGTTCAGGAAGCGTTGAAGATTCGCGAGGAAGACGCCGCGCATGACAGACCTTGAGCACTCGCCTCGCTCTGGCCGCACGCCCCGCCGACGTAGCGACGGCGCGGTCAGCAATGCCGAGCCGTCGATGTTCGACGAGTACGCCAGTACCCCGGCTGGGTTGCAGGAGCTCGCAGCCGCCGAACTTGCCATTACAGTGTCGGGCGTTTTGAAGAAGACGTTCGCTGCCAGCGGCATGACGGCATCGGCGGTCGCGGATGAGCTTGGCGTGTCTGAGAGCGCGGTTTCGCAGGTCCTCAACGGCGATGGCAACCTTCGCATTGCCACAATCGGCCGGTATACGCGAGCGATGGGCTACCAATCGTGCCTGGCCGTTCATCCGGTAGAACCGGGTCGCGCGCACGTCGAGTGCTGTTGGCAGCGCAGAGAGCTCAGTCGAGAGCCCATTATCTGGCACATGGTTTATCCGGCGAGTGGTCAACCACTCGTTGTCGAGTCGAGCGTCGTCGGCATGACGCCCGGCCGACTGGTTGTTGAGTCTGTTTTTCAGCCGGCGAATGACGCAGACGTGAGCGCTGCCTTCGAGGTCGGAGGAGCGGCCGTGGAGAGACCAGTCGGGCTGTTCACCGCAGAGGCGATTAACAGTCCGATGTGGGAGGTCGTCCGCGGTGCCTAACTACGCAGAACCGCTCGTGCCGTTCTCGGCTGAGGAGTACAACGCCTTCATCCATGGGAGCCAACTCCTTGGAATCGACACCACGAACCTGCACGCCGATCGGCTGCGTCCCGGAGCCGCACCGACCACTAGTTACGAGCTTGAATCGAACTTCTCGGTAGTCGACAAGAGTCTGTTTCTCCGCTTCGAGTGCACCGCGACCCTGAAAGGCGATGATGGCGAGCCAGTTGCTCACGTCCGAGTCGCTATGGTCCTTGCCTTCAGTTTCGTGGGGCCTGAACCGAGTGTGGCGGTCGTCCAGCGCTTCACCGAGAACGTCGGCTTGATGATGATCACGCCGAACCTGCGTGAGGCAATCCATTCGACCGCGCTGAGGCTCGGCTATACCGGCGTGACCCTCCCGATCATGAAGGCCAACCTGGACGTTGCGATCGAGCCTGTCGAGGCGAATAACTAGCGCCATTTTGCGACACCCACCACAGTGAAGGCTGAATCGCTCCCACATCATTTGCCGGACCTGACCACTCGGTTTCAGCTAGCGGTCGCGCCGGCGACGCGGCGACCAAGGGACACTCTCAGAGCGCTCCCAGAACATCCAGAGAACATCCAGCCGTCGACCGCTGAAGCGAAACCGCAGGTCAGACGCGCATCGCCGGCGCCCTGCGACTGTATTACGACATCTGATGGGCGAGCTGACGGCAATTCCAACGACCAGTGCTTAGACCTTGGAGGGCTCGGCCTTCCACGAGTGGCCGTTGAAGTACTCGAGGTGGGTTCGTCGGGCCATGTCGGTCTTGTTCAGGTAGCTGCCGGCGGCGTAGGCGTGTTTCCTGGACGCGGCGCTGATCGCGCTCAGGGTGTCGCCGCTCTTGAGGGTTTGCTCAACCGTCCAAACCCCCCCGGCTGTATGCAGGATCTCAGGTTCGCTGCCGTTGTGGATGCCGACTGTCCACGCCGACCGACCATGCATCGTGAGCCCTTCCAGCTGATCTGGGTGTTTGGCCTTCTTGGTCAACGTCGCGGCAGACCAGGTCGTGCCGTTGAACCGCTGGATGACCGGTGCATAGGTGGTGGTGTCGAACCCGGCCGCATAAGGCAACGTGGGTGAGCTGGTCGCGAGCGCGCGTCCTCGCCGCGAGCTGCCTCCTAGGTACGCCGACCGCTTCTGCAGCGTTTTGCTGACACCGGTGCAACGCATAGCTAGGTTGAGCCGGCTGGAAATGGGTCATGGGGCGACGCGTCGACCGGGCGCGCCCAGCGGAAGGTTCATGCGCATGCGGCCTTTGTCGACCACCTAGCCTGGCAAGCCAGGGCCACCGACGGTTGCCGACCAGCGCCATCGGGTAGACCGAGCATCGTGCAGCGGATGCCGAGCCCGTCCAAGGCGGAACGTAACCAGCGCCGGAAACTGAGCTACGTTCCGGTCTGGCCGATCATCGCCATGATCCTCATTGTCGTTGCGGTCGCGATTGTCGCCTCGCGCTGATCCTTCGGGGGCACCGGGAGCGAACTCGAACAAGCCGGACGTCAGGCAGTCGGGGGTTTCTTGATCAGGTAAGCGTGGGAGAGCACACTGCGCCTGTGCAGATGGCGTGGGAGCACGTCCAGGAGCCATACGACCGCCTGATCGCCGACAAGACGGTTGTCCACTACCGTCACGAAACCGTTGGTGTCGGGCACGCGGTCGAAACCGGCTCAAGCCGCACCCTCTGCAATGTCCAGATCGCGAATGACTACCGGGAACCATGGCCTGGAACAGGGCGGGCCTGCGGGATCTGCGCCGACATCGTCAGACGACGATCGAGGGTGGGTAGCTAGGACTCTGTGCCAACACTCCTGCCAGATTCGTCATGCTGGGCACAGGCGCTGACGATGGCCAGAGGCTTCCAGCACTGCTTGATTGAGCCAGCACTTCAAAGAACGCCTGCTACGGTCGCTGCGACGCGTGCTCGCTGAGGATCCCTACTGCTATCGCGGTCCGATCGAGCTCGAGTTCGGCCCCGAGTCGGGTGAGGAGTTTGGAGGCGGCTGGCTCACCAAGGTTGTGGCGAGCCATCAGTAGTCCTTCGGCTCGCCCAATCAACTGCCGCGCCGTGAGTGCTTCCCGCAGCAACGCGATCTCTCGTTCAAGGCCCTCGGTGTGAACCCGGGCTCTCTGCCGCTCGGCCGCCGCTCTGAGCCGGTCCGCTGCGCTGCGCGCTCGATCATCACCCGCGTCCGCCCGGTCACCCGCGGCGAGATCACGGTCCTCACCTGCCGTGACCCGGTCGGACCAGCCCGGGTCGAGGTCTTGAAACCGGCGGCGCGCGTCACGGTCGCGTTCCGAGCCGTAGACGTCGCGAGCGAAACCAGCGGTGTCCCGATAGCTCGCAGCGTTGTCGTACGCGTCGGCCAGAGCGTCGCGGTCAGCGGCCAGCTTCTCGTGCTCTTCCGCGAATGCTCGCCGCTCCTCGGGACTCAGCTCCGCCTCTTGAGTTGCGGATTCCCGGTCAGCGAGGTCCGACTCTGCCGCCGTCAGGCGCGCCAGCCATGCATCTAATTCGCCTGATTCGGACACTCCGCAAACGTAGCAATCCGTCCGATAGCGGGAGACGGATTCCTGAGAATCTCGGAGGCGGATGACCCGGCTGTCGGGCACGAGAACGGTCGCATCGGGGTCCTCCGTCGCCGACGCGACCCCTCACAGGCAAGAGAGCGCCCCCGACGTAACCGAGACCCGGCAGCACGGTCTTGGCGCATCGGGGGCAAGCTATTTCAGGCCGCCGGCCGCGCCATTTGGCGGGGGTAGCAGTGCAATCGGGCTATAGAGCGTGCCGTCCTCCTGCCGATGTTGGTGGCATGCATGGACGTCGCTGGGCGCCGACAGCGTGCGCGGTGCTCGTCACCGCGTTCGTCGCTGACATCGTCCTGCGCCCGCGTGGCGTCTCCTTCACCCGGGGTGTCGATGACATCGCCCAGATGGTCGCAGCCGGTGTGGCAGCAGCTGCCGGGGCCTGGCGAGCGCATCGAGCCGCTCGCCGCTACCGGAGGTCATGGGCGCTGTTCGCCGCGGGCTGCGCAGCATGGGCGGGCGGAGAGGCCATCTGGTGCTACTACGAACTTCTGGTTGGTCGCGAGACGCCCTTCCCATCCCTAGCGGATGCGGGGTTCCTGCTCTTCCCCGTGCTCGCGCTCGCTGGTCTGTTGACCCGCCCGTCGGCCGCCTTCACGGGTCAAGGCAGGGTCCGGGTCGGCTTGGACGCCGCGCTGGTATCCGCCTCGTTGTTCTTGATCACTTGGATCACCGCGCTCGGCGAGGTGTACCGCGAGGGCGCAGACACCCGGTTCGCGGCGGTGGTGTCGCTGGCCTACCCAGTCAGTGACCTTGTCCTTGTCACCGTCGCGGTCGTGGTCATCAGCTACGCGCGGACTGGTCATCGGGCTGGCCTCGTCACCACCGTCGCGGGCCTTACCTTCCTGTCGGTTGCCGACAGCGGCTTCGCCTATCTCACCGCGATCGGGCATTACGGCGCGGTCAACCTCATCGACACGGGATGGGTCGCGGGATTCCTGGTGATCGCGGTCGCGGCCGTCGTCGACGACACGGTCCAGGATGACGCCGTCACGGCGCTCGCGCCGCGCACGGCACTGTTGCTGCCCTATCTGCCCGCGACCGCGGCGATCGCGATCGTGTTGAACCAGGTGTCTACTAGGAAGCTCGATCCCACCACCGCGTGGGCCGCGGCTCTGCTCGCGGTCGCGCTGGTTAGTCGTCAGGTGCTTGTTCTGCTTGACAACCGCACCCTCATGAACCGCATCAGCCACCAGGCGCTTCACGACGTGCTGACCGGCTTGGCCAACCGTGCCCTGTTCAATGACCGTCTCGCCCATGCCCTCGAGTTGCACAGACGAGACGGCCGAACTGTCTCTGTTTTGCTGGTCGACCTCGACGACTTCAAGACGGTTAACGACACCCTCGGACACCCGTGCGGGGACGAGTTGCTCGTGCGCGTCAGCGAGCGTATCTGCACAACCGTTCGAACAGGCGATACGGTCGCGCGCCTCGGCGGCGATGAGTTCGCGATCTTGATCGAGGAAGGCGAGGCAACGCTGGAGACTGCGCAGCGCCTCCTGCACAGCCTCGACCAGCCGATCGCGATCGCGGGTCTTCAGCTGTCCGTTCGGGCGAGCATCGGCGTCGCGACCCTCACATCAGCCGAGGCACCCGTCGATGCGACGGACATGCTCAGACGCGCCGACCTCGCAATGTACGCGGCGAAGCACGCCGGCAAAGGCACGGCGGTGCCTTACTCTGCCGCGCTCGCGAGCAAGATCGCTCATCCCGGCGCGTTGCGCGCGTCATAACCCACAGCCGGTAGCGGCAGCTCATTTGCAGGGCCGTCAACTGGCCAGAGGCGTCGATCCCGTTCGGCTTCCGCCACCCGGACGATCTGAAGTCCTGACTGCTTCTCGATGACCACCGCCCGCGGCGCGCAAAGGCAAGTACTGCAGAACCGACGTTCGCGTTGGTCCAGGACTAGCAAGGTTCGACGAGTTCGTAGAGATGACCGTCCGGTGCCGTGAAGTGCACATAGCGGTTGAGATCGTTGGTCACGATCTCGTCGGTGTAGATGCCGTGGTCTCGGAGGTCTGAAATCGCGGCGTCGAGGTCATCGACGAGGAAGCCAATGGCTCGAGCGGATGGCCCCATCGTGTCCGGTGCCGCAACGGCGAACAGGCTGCCGTCGGCCAAGCAGAACAGGTCGGCTTCTACCCCGGTGATCTCAGCGCGCTCGACGCCGAGTACAGACACCATGAATTCGGTCATCTGTTCGCGCTGGGGGGTTGATGTCCCAGCGAATGACAGTCCGATGATGTGCATGATTCAGGCTAGGACCAGACCTGCTGGAACTGAAGGGGTAAGGCTGCCGGCGTGCGCCCCGACCGCCACCGCATGGCCCGCTGGCGGTCGGGGAGCTGGTGCTCGCCAGTCCCCACCGTCAGCCGAGTACCTAGCTCGGACGATAGAGCCGATCCGGGCCCCTAAGCGACGGTTGCTCGTCTGACGGTCCACCTCTGGGTCACCCCGCTGATCAACGCCTCACCGGCGGTTCGCGGCTACTACCAGCAGCGGCGGGAGGCGGGCGACCGGTACGGAACCGCGAGCCGCAAGCGCGACCGCAATACCTGCGGATACTGCAAGCGTGTCTCGCGAGCGACATCAACTACGCGGAGCGCGTGCCCGCAGCCGGCGAGTCCACCCCACCCTCAGCCAACAAGGCGGCGGCTACCGCGACGTCGTGAAGGACGGTGCGGTCCCGGCCGGTGGTCTTCGCCACGTACAGGGCGTTGTCGGCGTCGCGGTAGGTGTCGATCGGGGAGCGGCCCGCGGCCTGCAGCGCGACGCCAGCACTCAGGGTGCTCAGCGGCCCGGTCGCCCGCCAGCCGCGGATCAGCCGGTCGACCGAGTCGAACGCCTGCCCAAGCGTCACCCCGTGCAGGATCACCATGAACTCCTCGCCGCCCATCCGAGCGATCCCGTCCTCGCTTCGCACCATGGCCCGCAGATAGTCACCGAGCTGCTGCAGGACCACGTCGCCGCGGGCGTGCCCGTACTGGTCGTTGATCGCCTTGAAATGGTCAAGGTCGAGCAACGCCAACGCGTCACCCGGTTCGATCCCGTCCAAGATCTGGTTACCGAACCGGCGGTTACCGAGCTGGGTCAGGTCATCGGTCAGGTTCGCCTTAGCTAGCGCATCCACCGCGCGTTGCTGCTCGCGCGCCAGCGCCCGCGACCGCGCGACGTTCGCTGCGATCACCTCGCCGGCCAAGACTGCGACCGGGATCACCAGCATCGCCGAGCCGACGGCACCGGTCGTGCGGGGTGCACCGAACCCGTACGGCGCCAGGTAGGCCGCTGCCGCGAACGGGCTCGCCAGCAGGCAGATCCCCCGCGGATACCACGAACCGATCCACAAGAAGATCAGCACGAACCAGATTCCCAAGGTCGGTGCGGGTAGCGCGCCCGCGGCGTTGTTCAACCCGATCACGACCATCCCGAAAGCCGGGAAGACCAGCGCCCGGTAGCCGGTCACTCGGTTGGACAGCCGGGTCAATGCGAGCAGGCCCACGATCAGGTTCAACGCATCCAGGAACTTGTTCCCTGGCCCGACCGCGCCCGGCATGAAGTCGGTGATCAACCCGATCGCGCCAGCCGCGATGAACAGCACCGCTGCCTGGCGGACCGCACGCCGATCCGACGACACCGCCGGGTCGTCGTGCCGTCGGTTCCGCCACCAGGTGGGGATCCCCATCCGGTCTGTATCGGCAACAGGCGCGGCCGACCTGACCTCTCAACCGGGCACGCCGCCAGTAGTGGCGGAGGCGCGCGGGGTGCCTCTGCCGCCCACGGCCGTAGGTGGTGTGCCCCACCTGCGCCCAGCCGAGCCACGCAGCCTGTGTATCCCCAGTTCAGCGCCAAATCTCGCGCTGTATTACGACCTCTGATTGAGCGCGCGTCTCTGGCTGCTGCTTCAGTTCGAACGGCCGCAGACCCGGGCCTGTGCCCTCGGCGACTGCGGCGTATCGGCCGTGTGGTGCTACCTGAGGGCCTTGGATGTGCCGGCGTCGCGGCGGTGGCGGCCGAAGCGGCGGCGCTCGGCGGCCCCGAGCTCAATGACCTTCGGCGCGGAAGGCGGCGGCGGGGACACCTGTGCTCCCGCGCGGACCGCTTCGAACTTTGCGAGGTACAGACGGGCCTGAGTCTCGACGATTCCGACGAACCCCGCGGCATCGGCCGCTGCGGCTTCGGCGGGATGCGCGGCCTTCACCTCGTCCCGAGCGATCTGCACGCACCGGACCACCTGATCAGCAGCCACGGTCGGGAACTCAGCGTGGAGTCGCCTCACCGCGACGGCGAGCAACTCAGCGCGCGTGGCTAACCGCTGTTCGGTGCTCATGCCACCTCACAGATGCGGCCACCCGCCCGGGTGGCCAATCGATGTCGCTGCTGCATGCGGGCTAATCGACGGTACCGCCGACCGGGCTAAGGCAACTTGCTGCATTCGGGTGAATCCGCTGCGCGACGCTGCATGCCGGTCTCGAACTGATCGCGCAGTTGTCCGCTTAGGGTTGGCGGAGGCCTTCGAGGATCACGTTGAGGAGGCGTTTGTTGCTGGCCGGCGTTGCCGTCGCTGACAGGCACATGCCGCCGAGCAACTGGAGCAGGTCGTCCGGGTTGATGTCGGTCCGCACCACGCCGCTGTCCTGCGCCCGCCGAAGCACGCGGGTGGCCGCGGACGACAGCCGCTCACGCAGCTGCACCCTAAGGTTCGGGTCGCGCTCGAATGCCTCGTGCATCTCGTTGAAGAGAACCCGCTTGGTGTCGGTGTAGCGGACGAAAGCCCGCATCCACAGCCGCAGGCCCTCGAACGCGTCCGGCATCGACTCGGCCTTGTCCGCGGCGCTCACCAGGGTGTCGATGTCGCTGCTGTAGACCGCCTCCACGAGGTCGATCCGGCGCGGGAAGTGCCGGTAGAGCGTCCCCGCCCCGACCCCCGCCCGCCGGGCAATGTCGTCGTACGACGTGTCGGTGCCGTTCTCCGCGAACTCCTCGCGGGCGGCGGTGAGGATCCGCTCGTAGTTGCGGCGGGCATCGGCCCGCATCGGCCGATCCCGCTCCACAGTCGTCGCCACGTTCCCATGATGCCACGATCCGCCAAGAAAGTGGAGAACCCCTCCGCCTATTGCCAAGTGGAGAGAATCTCCGTATAGTTATGGAGACAGTCTCCGTTTCAATCGGAAGTAGCGATCCCCATGCCAGCTCAGCTCGAAGCTCCTGTCCGCCCGCATGCCCCCAGCGACCTGATCGACCTCGTCGAGCCAGCCGCCCGCCGGTCTCGCCGGCCGGCCCGGTCCGCGGTCATGCTGGCGGTGATCCTCACCACCCAGCTGATGGTCGTGCTCGACGGCACGATCGTGAACGTCGCTCTCCCCCAGATCCAGCACGCCCTGTCGTTCTCCACCGAACGGCTGTCGTGGGTCATCAACGCCTACGCCCTCACCTTCGGCGGCCTGCTGATGCTGGGCGCCCGCTGCGGCGACCTGCTCGGCCGCCGGCGGAGCTACCTGACGGGCGTCGCCCTGTTCGCCGCCGCCTCCCTGATCGGCGGCCTGTCGACCAGCGGCTGGATGCTGCTGACCGCGCGTGCCGTACAGGGCGTCGGAGGCGCCGTGGCATCCCCCGCCGTACTCGCGCTGCTGATGAGCCTCTACCCCGACGGCCGGGCCCGGACCCGAGCGATCGGTACGTTCGCCGCGGTCTCGGTCGGCGGCGCCGCCACCGGCCTGCTGGCCGGCGGCTTGCTCACCGACCTTGCCAACTGGCGCTGGGTGTTCTTCGTCAACGTCCCGATCGCCATCGCTGTGATCGTGCTCGGTGCATTCGTCATCGACGAGACGCCGCGGCGGAGCGGACACTTCGACCTCACCGGCGCCCTGACCTCGACCGCCGGCGTGACGTCAATGGTCTACGGATTCGTCGAGGCGGCTTCCGCGGGCTGGCTCGCCACCCGGACCCTGGCGGCGTTCGCGGCCGGCGCGGTACTACTGACGGTGTTCGTCCGGGCCGAAGCGAAGGCCGCCCAGCCGATCCTGCCGCTCCGCCTGCTGACGAACCGCACCCGCGGCGGCGCACTGGTCGCCCGCGCGCTGCTCTCGGCCGGTGCCTATGGCATGTTCTTCTTCCTCACCCAGTTCCTGCAGGACGTCCGCGGCTACTCACCGCTCGAGGCCGGCGTTGCCTTCCTGCCCATCCCGCTCACGATCTTCGTGATGTCACAGCTGACGACGCGGGTGCTGGTCGACCGCTTCCCGGCGACCGTCCTCATGTACGTCGGCCTGACCGCGTCGACCATCGGCATGGTGATCGACAGCCAGCTCAGCACCGGTAGCGGCTACCCGATCCTGCTCGCCAGCATGCTGCTCTTCGCCGGCGGCAACGGGATCTCCTTCGTCATGCTGACCGCGAGCGCCGTCAGTGGCGTGGACGCGCAGGATGCCGCCGCCGCATCAGGTCTCGTCAACGTCACGCAGCAGCTCGGAGCCGCCCTCGGCGTCGCCGTGCTGGTCAGCGTCTTCGGTGCCGCCAGCGGCACGAGCGCCGGGACGGTCGCCTTCACCCAGGGCGTCGACGCCGTGTTCACCGGCGCGGCCGCCCTGCTCGCCGGCGCGATCGCGATGCTCGCCCTCGCCACCCGACGCCCGAAGGCGCAAGCAGCACTGTCGTTGCAGTGATCTTCGTGCTGGCGACCATCCGCCTCGGCGTGTTGCGCGACACGCCCAGGTGGGTGGTCGCCGACGCGAAGACGGGCAGTGCGCCCAACCGCGACGACGTACGGCGTCCGTCATTCAACCCATCCACCGACCCGGGCGAACATCACCCTTCGTCGGCGTAGGCGGGCGTCCATCGGTACGCGCGGACCATTGCGCGCAGCTCATCGGCGGATCGATGCGGCGCGACACCGTCGGCCACGGCTTGGATGGCGATAGCTTCCGCGATCACCGTGGCGGCGGCCGGCATGTCGGTGATCTCGGGCAGCAGCGCACCGTCCGGATCGCGATGCACAGGTGCCAGTACGCCGAGCGCCTCCGCGGCTGCCGCGAACATCCCGTCGGTCACCCGGCTAGCACCGCTCGCGAGCACACCCAGCCCCATCGCCGGGAAGATGTAGACGTTGTTCGACTGCGCCACCCGCCTTGGTGCGCCATGGCCGACGATCGGCGGGAACGGCGACCCCGTCGCAATGAGCGCCCGGCCGTCCGTCCAGTCGGCCAGGTCCTGCGGATCGGCTTCCGAGCGCGAGGTCGGGTTGGACAACGGCATGATGATCGGCCGCGCCACCGCCCGCGCCATGTCCTGCACGATCTCCTTCGTGAAGATGCCGTGCGCGGTCGACAGGCCGATCAGCGTCGTGGGGCGCACCTGGCGCACGACGGCGCCGAGATCGAGCCCGGCAGGGTTACTGGTGTCGATCCTCCAACCGGCCAGCTGCTCGACGCTCTTCGCGTAGCGGCGCTGGCCGGGAGTGAGACCCTCGCGCCCCTCGACGAGCAGCCCTCCGGCGTCGACGACGTACGACCGATCCACCGCGTCCTGCTCGGTGGCGCCGTCACGGACCATGCCGCGGACGAGCTGGTCGAGCACACCGATCCCCGCCGACCCGGCCCCGACCATCACGATTCGCTGGTCACGCAGCGGCGTACCGGTGGCGGCCACCGCACCCGTCATCGCCCCGGCCACGACGGCAGCAGTGCCTTGGATGTCGTCGTTGAACGTCAGCAGCTGGTCGCGGTAGCGCTGCAGGATCGGGGCCGCATGGTTGGTCGCGAAGTCCTCCCACTGCAGCAGTACGCCGGGCAGCTCGGCCTGCACCGCTCTAACGAAGTCATCGATGAACGCGTCGTAGTCGGGTTCGGGAACGCGCTCATGGCGCCATCCGACGTACATCGGATCCGCCCGTCGCTCCGCGTTGTCGGTGCCGACGTCCAGGAGGATCGGCAACGTCCGCGCCGGGTTGATGCCGCCCACGGCCGTATAGAGGGACAGCTTCCCGATCGGGATGCCCATGCCGCCGGCGCCCTGGTCGCCGAGCCCGAGGATCCGCTGCCCGTCGGTGACGACGATGACATCGACGTCCTTGCGTGGTCGGTTGGCCAGCAGGTCGCGGATCCGATGCCGGTCGGGATAGGAGATGAACAGGCCACGAGGTCGCCGGTAGATCTCGCTGAACCGCTCCGTCGCCAAACCGACCGTCGGCGTGTAGACGATCGGGAGGGTGTCTGCGATGTGGTCGGACAGGACCTTGTAGAACAACACCTCGTTGGTGTCCTGAAGAGCACGCAGGTTGATGTGGCGGGCGAGGTCGCGTGCTGACGGGTCACTTCCCTCGACCGCCAGCATTGCCCGCCAGGCGCGCTCGGACTGCTGCTCGAGCGTCTCGACCCCGGGCGGCAGCAGGCCGGCCAGGCCGAGGCGGTCACGGTCGGCCTCGGAGAACGCCGTACCGCGGTTCGTCAGCGGATCCGCGAGCAGCTCCCAACGCGCTTTCCGCGTCCCTGGCGCGCTTGCGGTGCCGCCCCCAACCCTCGGCTGGTCCGCCATCGGGCACATCGGGATCCCTTCCTCGCAGCCGGCGCATCAAGCATGGCCGAACGACTCCGGCCACGCTGGCGCCACCCCGCTACGGGTCGAGACCTCTATTCGGGGATGAAGTGGACCGTCGCACTTCCGTGCGCCTTCAACTTGCCGTGGGAGTACTCACGGACGGTGAAAGTCACGTCCACGCCCTTTGGCTTGGCGAGCAAATGCTCGAAGGCCTTGTTGAAGTGGACCGTGATGGTCTTGACGTCGGTGGCCGGGATGTTCTTCGGCTTCGCGTGGCCCATGACCTTCTTGGTGCCCGCCCGGTGTACGCCGACGGTCACGCGGCAGGTCGAGTGGACCTCCTCGCACGTCACCGACACCACGCCCTCACCCGTTGTGGTGGCCCCGATCTGGTCGATCAGCAGACCTTCGCTGGTGACGTGGCCCTTGTAGACGACCGCCGAGCCCTTGTCGCCGCTGTTGTAGACGCCGGCGACCACGGTGCTGCCCGATGCGGCAACCGACTCGTCGAACAGGTTCTGCGTGCTGTGCTCGCCGGACCCGGTCAGGAACCTTGCGACCTCGCGCCAGTGGCCTGAGATCTCCCGATATTGAGCCACCGCACCCAAGTAGTCGCCCTTGGCGCTGATGTCGTCGGCGCTCGCCAGGATGGTGCTGCCGTCGAATGCAACCGCACTGCCCAGATAGCTGTAGGTCAGGCAGCCAGCGTCGCACCCTCCATAGCTCAGGTCTGCCGTCTGCTTCCACTTGCCGCCCTTGGGCTGGAAGACGTACAAGGCGCCGGTCTCTGATGCGCCCGCCGCGATGGTGTGACCGGAGATCGCAACCGCGCTGCCGATGTCGTTGTCGAGGGCGGCATTCTTCTGGTGCATCTCGCCGGTCACCTTCCAGTGCCCTGCGCTCTTGGTGAAGACAAAGATCGCGGCGTTGTGGTTGTTCCCGTGGTACGGCGCGGGCGCCCCGGCCGCGATCGTGTTGCCGGAGATCGATACCGAGTAGCCGACATAGTCGTCCGGCGCCCCGTGCGACTCGGTCAGCTCAGCGCTCTGCGTCATGCTGTGCCAGCCGCCGGACGGCTCGTCGAAGACATACACCGCCCCCTGGCCGCTGACCGAGTCGACCGAGTGGTACGGCGCACCCGCGACGATCGTGCTCCCTTGCATGGCGATCGAGTAGTGGCCGAGCTCGTCGTTGGGCGCGGCATCCGACGCGGTGAGCGTGCCGATCTGCTTCCAGTGTCCAGAGCTATCACTGAACACGAACACCGCTCCCTGGGCGTCACTGCCCGCACCCCAACCGCTGACGGCAATCGTCTTGCCGGAGATCGCGACCGCCGCGCCGAACTCCTCGCTGGGGATACCGGCCGGCGGCGTGAGCTCGGCGACCTGCTTCCAGTGACCCGACCGATCGGTGAAGACGTACGCCGCCCCTTCGTTGGAATTCAATCCGACCTTGTGGTCAGGAGCTCCCACAACCATCGTGCTTCCGGACACCGCGACGCTCGTCCCGAACAGGTCCCCGACCGCACCGTCACTCGCGGTCACGTTGGCCTTATGGACGAGCGGATCGATCCGCACCGGGTATTGGGCATCGTGGTCGGAGACCTTGATGCGCAAAGTCCCATGTGAAAGCGCGAGCCAGGAGCGCAATACCCGTCCGCTGGCGTCGGTGGCGCGCAGGCTGCCGTAGCTCAGACCGCCCGGCAGCAACACAGCAGCGCCGTTCAGCACCGCGGTGGCAGGCGCTGTCATGTCGATGCTCAACGGACCAGCTCCGGCGGGCGGCCGCGCGATCACGAAGCTCTGCTCGAGCCCGGCGGACTCGTTCTGCCAGGTCTCGGTCACGCCGCCCGGATACGCGTACCGGACCTCCCCACTACTCACCCGCGGCTGCACCGGCGCGAGTGAGTGGACCTGAGATCCGCGCGCGACCGCCGGACGCCCGAGCGTGAACCGTGCGCCCTGTGATCGGACCGTCAAAGCGCCGATGCCGAAGCTTGCGGTCAGCCCCTGGGCCGGATTCGTCACCGACAGAGACGCCGCACCGGTTCCGCCGGCGAGCGACTCGGCCGCGCCGGAGCCCGACGACAGCAGCGCCGGCAGGCCGGCCGCGGCCAACGCCGTACAGGCAAGCGCGACCAAGCCCATCAGGGCGCGGCGGCGAACTACCGAAGGCAGCACCACCGGACGGACGGGAGCAGCGACGGCAGCGTCGGACACGGTGACTCCTCGTGAGAGGTGCGCAGTGCATGCTGCGCAGTTGCTCCGGGAGCCTAAGCAGATGGCCACCCCACGGCAATCCTCGCGGGACACGCGGTCCTTCGCAGGCGGAATCGGTCAGGCATCACTCGGCCCTCAGCCGCCTCGGGTTGCTCAGTAGTAGTGGCGGCGGCCTCCGACCGCGCGGCTGGTTCCGCCCAGCAGCAGGAGAATCAGGCCAATGACCAGGACGACGATCCCGATCGTCCAAAGGATGCCGATTCCGGTAATCAAGCCGAGTAACAGCAGCACAATACCGAGGATGATCATCGTGGCACCTCCGCCTTGACGCGTCGCGTCTCGGTTACGACGTACCCACATCTGGCGCAGACGATGCCGCGGGGCGGGCATCCGCGCTGTGATGCGCAGACACCCGCCCCGTCGACGTGAACGTTGCTTACAGCTTCAGGCGGAAGACCTGTCCGGTCAGCTCGCCGACATACAGGTAGTCGCCATGAATGCCGAGTCCGACGGTCGGGGCCACGAAGCCCTTGATCAACGGCTTCAGCGTGTGACCCTTCAGCGACAGCGAGTAGACCTCGCCACCCGGACCCTTGGCCTTCGGGCCTTGGAACGACGTGAGGTACAGATGGCGCGAACGCAGACCGATGCCCATCAGGTCCGTGTGCGGATGGAACCTCCGCCACGGCTTGGCGAAACCGGAGCACGCCGAGCCCGAGGTGCGGTTGCACTTGGGGAAGCCGTAGTTCTGGCCGGCCTTGACCCTGAGGATGAAGTCCGGCGGGTTCGTCGCGCCGCTGTCCTGACCGAGATCGGTGACGTACGGCGAGTTCGAGCCGGCCGGGAAGACCATCTGCCACGGTTGCCGGATCCCGCGGGCGAACATCTTGTGATGCTTGCCGTTCGGGGTGAACGACAGGATCTGGTACACGTGTGGTGACGTCGATGCGGGACCGTGGTCGTTGCCGTCGGTCAGGCCGACGTCCACACCGACGTACAGACGCCCGTTGGCTCCGAAGCCCAAGCCGTTGAAGCCGTCGAACTTCTTCCACGGCGCGGTGAAGATCGTCTTCTGGTGCTTGAACTTCTTGCCCGTCCAGCCGGTCCACCTGGACAGGGTCCAGGCGACGCCGGTGTCAGTGACCGAGCCGCCGCTCACATAGAGCGCGCCGTGGTGCCAGGCGAGCCCCGCGACGAACTGCGGCGAGCCCGGGATCTCGGTCGCCTTTCCGCCTTTCAGCAGGAAGACTCCCCCGTTCGGGGGCGCCGAACCCTCCGAGTTCCCGCCATCACCTTCGAACACTGCGCCGTCCCCGAAGGCGAACGATGTCGGCGTCTTCAAGCCCGACGCGAACAGATGCACCTTGTGCCCGTTCGTCGCGGTCGGCAATGGCGGCGCCGATCCGGCATGCGCCGGGATGCCCGCCAACCCCAAAGTTGACGTGGCAACCACGGCTGAGAGCGCAATCGCGCGTGTGAACATGGCCTCACCTCCTGCTAGCCGATGCCCGGACGTGCCACGGAACCTTGATCGATAAACGCTCTCGGCAACACTCGGCAATATGTAGGTCACGGCAACCAGGCTCGGGTCGCTATGGTGAGCGCGGACGGCGGCAGGTCGGGGGGTGGTTTCGTTGGGTCGCGTGCTCGCGATCATCGCGGTGCTGGTGCTCGTCGTGGTGGCCATTCCGATCGCGCGCCGCAACAAGCGGGTGTTCAATGCGCACAACGACGACATGCAGGCATGGGCCACCTCCCATGGCTGCAGCTATGTCTTCGAGGACAACAGCCAGTACGACGGCCTGACGTTCTACCCGTTCGGGCAGTTCGATCGTCAGTACGCGCACCGGGTCATCACGGGCAGGTACGCCGAGCGCGCGATCGCGGTCTACGACTTCTACTTCGCCACCGTGGGTAGTGGCGTCGGCCCAGCCGGCTCCGGAGCCTCCCACGTCTACTTCGCCATGTTGGTCATGCAGCTCCCGACCAGCGTTCCCTGGCTGCACGTGACCCAGCGCAAGCACCTACGCCGGCACGGGGACGACGAAGCGGTCCCGACCGGCGACGAGACCTTTGACAGCACGTACGTGTTGTTCGCAAAGGACCAGGAGTACGCGAAAGCCGCCCTGTCGCCGGCGGTGCGGGCCGGCCTTCCCGCCCAGGCGCTGACCGGCATGCACATCGTCAACGACCGGTTGTTCCTCTGGCAGGGTTACCACAAGCACGACGTGGCGCTGCTCGACGACCGGCTGCGCTTCGCCGCCACGGTCGCGGCCGGGCTTCCCGCCCCGCGGTAGCTCGCGACGTCACCGGCCGGATCCCGTGACCCGGCCGCCGCTTCGTGTCAGGCTGGCCGCAGCGATCGGGACGAAGGGCGGGTATCTGGATGAACCGGAACAGGTCGCGGACCACGGGCGCCTGCACGCTCATCGCCCTGCTGGGGACAGTGGCGGCCGTTGGCCTGGCCGGTCCCGGGGCAGCAGCAGCGGCGCCGCACCACTCGTCGCCGTCGTCACCCTCAGCCACCAAGCACGCTCCAACTCCTGACCCGTGGCCGGACTGGAACTACAACGGCGCGGCGACCTCCTACAACGGCTCGGAGCACACGCTGCGACCGGTCACCGTGGGCAAGATCGTCAAGAAGTGGGAGGTCCCGGCGTACTCGGGCGACCGAGCCGCGGTCCCGCCGATCGGCGTCCGGGGCGGCACGCTGTTCGAGGCCAACCCGACCACGGTCCGGGCCTACTCGATGGCGTCCGGCCGCCACGTTCGTACCTTCACGGTCAAGCGAGGGGCGACCGCGATCGTCCCGCCGGCGTTCGACGGGTCGCGGATGATCACGACGACCGGACCGGATCTCGTCGCCATCAACCTGTCGAACGGCAAGGTCGACTGGAAGGTGCCGGAGGTGCACACCTCGTCGGTGTCCAACCAGTGGAGCTCGCTCACGGTGAGCGGATCGACCGTCTTCGCCGTACTCGAGACGCAGAGCTTCTCTCCGTCGTACACCGACTCCGACCAGCTCGAAGCCTTCTCCCTGACGACCGGACAGCTGCTCTGGTCAGCCGCAGATGCCTACGGGCCGATCGCCGTCGGGGGCGGCATGGTCTACGTGCCCGCTTCGGGGGTGGTCATCGAGACGGCCGGCCCGCGCGAGGAGCCCTCGGTCGACGTGGAGATCCACGCCTACAACGAGGCGACCGGGGTGCTGGCGTGGGAGTTCTCCTTGACCGACAACCCCTACATCACCGGCGTCTCCTACAGCGACTCGACCGTCTTCGTGACCGCCAACTCGACCGACAACGCGGCCTCGGACATCTACGCCCTCGACGCCGCGGCGGGAACGGTCCGTTGGGCGCACGCCGAGCCGCACGCCAGCGGCGGCCCGGATGGTTCGTTCATCGTCACGGACGGCAAACGGGTCGTCTACATCACCAACCCGGGAAGGCTGGTCGCTTTGAGCATCGCGAGCGGCCACGTGCTGTGGCGCCGCGCGGCGTCCGAGTTCTTCGACCACGTGGTAGGGGCGGACGGTGTGATCTACGCCGACACGGCGAGCAACCATGTGCGCGCGTTCCGGCTCAGCGACGGCCAGACGCTCTGGACGTCTCAGGCGACCAGACTTGGCCCGGTACTGGTGGCCGACGGACGGCTGCTCGTCGACAACAAGACGCACTACGTCGCGTACGGCGAACGCTAGCTGCACTCCAGTGAGCTGGTGGTTCACCGCGGTGACAGGCGCATGCCTCTCGCCCGGCCTTCGTGAGCGTCACCGTCAGGGTCTTCTTTCCGGCACCGGATGCACTCACCGCGTCGAGGTCGTTCACGCCCAGCGGTAAGGGTGCGGTCAAAGAGGTCGTGAAGTTCTCGCTGCCGAAGAAGTAGAACCCGGTGCCTGCGCGAGCCGGCCGGGCTCGCCCCGCTATCGGTACTCGTCGACCGCCGGCAGCGGGACCGCGGCAAGATAGTGCGCTGCGCTGTCCGGCGCGAGACCAGCCGCGACATCGGCGGCGATCTGCTCGGCGACCCGATGGTGAGCCGCGGCGGCGTCATCGTCCCCGAGCCGGTAGAGCGTGGCCGCCGCGTGGGTGTGCGTGAGCAGCCGGACGTGCGGGTTGTCCAGCCGGTCCGCGGAGGCCACAGCGGCCCCGACCTCGCTTCGGGCCCGTTCGCCGTCGCCCATCGCCGCCAGCGCACGAGCCAACGTGTCGCGCGCGGATGGCTCGTACTTGATCCGGGCGGACTCGAGGATGGAGTCGAGCGCCCGGGCTGCCCAATCGGCGGCGACCGCCGGCTCCTCGGTGTGCAGCGCGATCTCGGCGCGGAAGGTCACGAGCTTCGAGCCCAACAGCCAGCGTTCCCAGGCCTCGGTCGCCGCCACCTGCGGGTACAGGTCGTTCCACCGGCTCGCCGCGGCGCCCCAGTCTCCGGCGAGCACGTCGGCATGCAGCAGGTCGGCCTCAGCATTCATCCACGGCATGTGGAACGACGACTTCGGGATCCCGTCGAGCACCCAGCTGCTACGTCGCCGTGCCTCCTCGAGGTCGAACAGCTCCCGGAACGCGAGCGTCGAGTAGTTCATCAGCACCCGGCGGGGCCGGCCGATCTCTTCGGCGAGGGTCAGGGCGTCGTCGAACTTCGCGAGCGCTTCCTGGTAGTCGCCCATCGTCGCGAGCAGAATCCCGTCCATGCCGATCCCGCGCAGGCGGGCCTCGACGCTGGCCGGGTCCTCGACCGCGGTCTCGCGCGCCGTGCGGGCCAATTCGATCGCGCGGTGATAGTCACCCGCCCAGTGGTACTGATGGCCGAGCAGGTACTCGTGCTCGGCGCGATCCTCGGCTCTGATGCCGGGCGACCATGTCGCCAGTGCCTGCTCACCGATGTCGATCCCTCGCGCCAGATCCCCTTCGCGGCCACGCATCGCGTAGCCCTGGCTGAGCCGGGCCAGCGCCGGCGCGACGGCATCCATGCGGCCGAGCTCGCGTGCGAGGTCCGCGGCGCGCTGCGCGACCTCGATCACCTCGTCGGTCCGCTCGGTCCAGTGGCAGCATCGGGCGTAGTCGGTGAGCGCCTCGATCAGATCGTCGCCACTCAGGAGCGGCAGCAGCGGCTGAAGAGTGGCATAGCCCTCGTCGTAGTCCTCGAAGATCGTCAGCGTGCGGCCGCGCGCCAGCCGGATCCGCGTCCGGGTCGGCTCGTCGAGAGCGAGCCGCTCGGCGCGATCGAGCAGCGCAACTGCCTCAGTCGGCGCGAACACCGCCTTAGCCCGATCCGACGCGGCCAGCAGGTAACGGATCGCTTCAGCAGCGGCACCCGCCTGCTCGAAGTGGTGCCCGAGCAGCCAGGCGAACTCGTCGTCTCCCCCGACCCGCTGCTCGAGGTACGTCGCGACCGCCGCGTGGGTACGCGCCCGCTCGCCCTTGGGCAGCGTCCCGTAGCAGACATCGCGGATCAGCGCGTGCTTGAAGCGGAACTCCACCTCTCCAGGCACTTCGCTCGTCGGTTGCCGCCGGATCAGATCTCGCTGTTCGAGCAGGGCCAGCGCTCCACCGACCTCCGCGGCAGCGATCGAAGCCACTGCGCCGACCCAGAAGGACCGTCCGACGACCGAGGCGGTCAGCAGGAGCGAGCGCGCATCAGCCGGCAGGGCGTCGATGCGGCTGGCGATCGCGGACCGAACGTTCGCCGGTAGGTCGTCCGCGCCGGATCCGCGGCTCTCCGCGACCGCAGTCGCGAGCTCTTCGAGAAACAGTGGGTTGCCTGCTCCCCGCTCCACCAACCGCGTGACCACGTCGGAGAGCAGACCCGCGCCGGCGATGGTGCGCACGATCGTCCGCGCATCCTCGCCGGCGAGCGGCTCGAGGGGCATCGTGCTGTAGGACAGCAGGCCGCTGCTCCAGTCGGGCCTGGTCTCCATGAGCTCGGGACGGGCCAGCAGCACGAACATCGCGGGCACGTCCCGCACATACTGAGCCAGGTAGCGAATCAGCTCGTACTCCGCCGCCTCCGCCCAGTGCACGTCTTCGAACACGAACACGGTCGGCCGGTCCGTCGACACCGACTCCACCAACCGCCGGATGGAGTAGAACAACACGGTTGAGTCACTGACGACCGGTTCGTCCGCGGCCTGGCTCAGCAGCGCGGCCACGCAGCGGCGCACCTCCGCGCGCTCCGGTTCGGGCACGGTGGTGTCAACCAGGCGGTCCAGCTTCGCCCGACCGACCGATCGGTCGTCACCCTCAACGATGCCGGCCAGCTGCCTGAGCTGCCGGGTGAACGAGCCGTACGCGTTCGCCTGCTCGTACGGCAGGCTTCGCCCGGTTACCACTCGCGCGTCCACGGCGTCCCGGAACTCGCTGGCGAGCCGCGACTTGCCGGCCCCGGCCGCGCCGATGACCGCCACCAGGGACGGTCGGCCCTGCTGAGCGACCCGCTCCCAGGTCGCAAGCAGCTGTGACAGCTCTGCGTCCCGCCCGACCAGCGGAACCCGTCCGACCGGCGCCACGCTTTCCGAAGACACGGCGTCGGCCAACCAGGCCGGGAGCGGATCAGCCTTGCCTTTCGCGACCACCGGATCAGCCTCGCGATAGCTGATCGTCCGCCGGGTTGCCCGCATCGTGGTGTCGTCGACGAGGAGGCGGTTCTCGGGCGCAGCTGACTGCAGCCGGGCCGCGATGTTCACGACGTCGCCCATCGCCAGCGCCTCGCCCGCGCCGGCGTTCGCGTCGACCATCACGACCGCTTCGCCGGTTGCGACCGCGGCCCGCGCGGCAAGCGCCGTCCCTGTCGGTGTGGTCAACGAGGAGACCGCATCCAGCGCCCGTAGTCCGGCCCGAACTGCCCGCTCGGCATCGTCGCTGTGGGCATGCGGCGCTCCGAAGACGGCCATCACCGCATCACCGATGAACTTCTCGACGACAGCGCCGTACGGTTCCAGCTCTTCCTTCACTCGCTGGTGGTAGGAGCGAAGAACATCGCGGACGACCTCCGGGTCCTTGCCGTCAGCTGCAGCGGTAGAACCGACCAGGTCCACGAACAAGATCGAGATGACCTTACGCTCCTCGTGCGGAGCTCCGACCTGGACCGCGTGCCCGCAGGCCGCGCAGAAGCGGGCGCCGTCCCCCAGTGGCTCGCCACACGCCACGCATGCCGCCATTCGCTGAGCCTAGGCCGTGGCAGATCGCTTGAGCGGCCAGATCCCGCGAACACGCAGGCGTCCGAGAACGCGGCCGGTCCGTCGTGGGGGAATGCGGGATCACGGGCCGCCGGTTGAGGCACACATGACCTCCACCAACGACTTCAACACTTCGGTGATCGAGCAGTTCCGGGCCAACGAGGGACGAGTCGGCGGTCCGTTCGACGGCGCGCCGATCGTCCTGCTGCACCACTCGGGCCGCAAGAGCGGCAGTGAGTTCATCAGCCCGATGATGTATCTGGCCGATCCCGCAGACGACGGCCTGATCTACGTGTTCGCGTCGAAAGCCGGCGCGCCGACCAACCCGGACTGGTACTACAACGCCATCGCCGCCGGGCGCGCGGTGGTCGAAGTAGGCACCGAGACCTACCCCGTAACGGTCACCGAGCTGACCGGCGCGGATCGAGACCGGATCTATGCCGAGCAGGCCAGCCGTTACCCCGGCTTCGCGGAGTACGCCGAGAAGACCGAGGGCGTTCGGACCATTCCGGTCCTGGCGCTGCGCCGGGCCTGAGCCGGATAGTCGTTTCGCGCGGTCATCCGAGGTTCGGACCGCACTCGCGAACCGCCGGAGATACGCTCGACGACGTGACTACTACTACTTGTCGTAAGTAGTGGCGGACGGCGAGGCGCGGCTGAGACCGCTCCCCCGACCGCGCGCGCATCCGCATGCGAACTTCGGGTGGGAGCGGGTCTGGGCCTGGCCGACCACGTCGAAGGTGCCGGAGATCATCCCGCTGTTCTGGGTGGTCAAGGTCCTCACTACCGCGGGTGGCGAGGCGACGTCTGACTTCCTGACCAGGTACGGCAACGTCGTCGGCGGCGGCATCGAGGTGCTGGAGTTCGCGATCGGCCTGCTCCTGCAGTTCAGTGCCCGCCGATACCGCGCTTTCTCCTACTGGTGGCTCGCCTTCTCGATCGCCATCTTCGGCACCGGCATCGCGGACTTCATGCATCTGGACCTGCACATCCCGTACTTCGGTACAACACTGCTCTGGGCAGCAGTCCTGGCGGCGGTGTTCGTGCTCTGGCATCACGCCGAGGGAACCCTCTCGATCCACAGCATTCACACCCGCCGCCGCGAGGCGTACTACTGGGCCACCGTCTTCGCCACCTTCGCTCTGGGCACCGCGCTCGGTGACTACACCGCGTCCGTCCTGAACATGGGCTACCTCGGCTCCGCGGTGTTCTTCGGCATCCTGATCGTCCTGCCCGGCATCGCGCACTGGCGGTTCCACCTCAACGCGATCACAGCGTTCTGGGCGTCGTACGTGCTCACTCGTCCGCTCGGCGCCTCGTTCGCGGACTGGTTCAGCAAACCGCAGCGCATTGGTGGCCTGCACTACGGCAACGGACCGACCGCGGCGATCTGCTTCTTGCTGGTTGCCGCACTCGTCGGCTATCTCGCGGTTGCGCGGCCCGACATCCAACAGGGAGCGGACAGCCTCGAGGTCTGAGAAACCCTCTAAACCAGGCAAAAATTCACCCGGTGCGAAGGGCAGCTGATTCTCCGAATCGGCTCCGCAACGGGTTTGCGGAAGCTAGCATTTTGTCGCGGCCGTCGCCCCGCGATCGCACCCAGTTGTGTGACGGTCCGTCAGGCAACGATGGGTGCGGGGGGTTGAGGCTTACGCATGCGTGGCGTACCTGCTCGGCGTGCCGCAGTGCTGGCATCCGCGGTTGCGCTCGGGTCGCTCTGGCCGGCCTCCGTCGGCGCTGCCTCGGCGCATGACGGTAAGTCCGCGGCGGTCCCGAAGACCGCGGCCACGGTTCTCGCCTACGGCGCGCAGCAAACCCTCATCGGCCCCGCGCTCACCAGCCCGAACGGACTGGCGATCAGCACGTCCGGCAACATCTTCGTCACCGACGGCAAGACCAACCGCGCGTTGGAGCTGCGGGCCGGCTCCAGTACCGCGAAACAGCTCGCGTTCACCGGCTTGTCGGACCCCACCGGCATCGGCGTCGACTCCGCCGGGGACGTCTTCGTCGTCGACTCCGGGCACGGCCGAGTCCTCGAGCTGGCGCACGACGCCACCAAGCAGACCGTGTTGCCACTCCACGGCATCACCTCGCCGGTCGGGTTGGCGGTCGACCCGGACGGCGACGTCGTGGTCACCGACTTCAACACCGGACGGGTTGCCGAGCTGCGCCACGGCACCTCGCACGACACTCTGCTCGGCTTCAACAAGCTCACGAACCCGCAGGCGGTCGCGATCAGCCACGGCAACGTGTACGTCGCAAACACCGGAGGCAACCAGGTCGTCGAGCTGAAGAAGGGCAAGAGCTCGCAGACCGTGCTTCCGTTCGGCGCTCTCTCGGCACCGCAAAGCGTGGCGGTCGATGGGTCCGGCGACGTGTTCGTGGCCGGTGCCGAGATCAGCGAGCTCGCGGCAGGATCGAACCAGGTCACCACGCTGCCACTGTCGGGGACGCCGGCTCAGGCACTGGCCGTCGACAGCAACGGCAACCTCTTCGCCGCATCAACGTCGCTGTACGAGTACGTCGGGCACAAGGCGCCGGCGACCGCCGTACCGTCCTTCGGCCTGTACACCGCCAAGGCAGTCGCGGTGGACCCCAAGGGCGACGCATTCGTCGCCGACTACGACAGCTCGGGCAACGCGCGGCTTGTGGAGCTACCGGTCGGAGCGTCGACTCCGACCGTCCTCATGAGCGATGGGCTGCACCAACCGCAGGGGGTCGCCATCCAGGCCTCCGGCAAGTCGTGGCAGAGCGTATGGGTGACCAACGTGCGCTACGACCAGCTGGTGTCCCTGGCGAACGGCGCGAACACCGGCAACATCCTCGTCACGACGGTGGCACATCCTCGCGGCGTCGCAGTCGACTCCGCCGGTAACGCCTTCATCGTCGACAACGCCAAGAACCATGTGCTGGAGCTCCCTTCCGGATCGAGCACGCTGACCACCATGCCCTTCACCGGCATGGCGAGCCCGACCGGCGTGGCGCTCGACTCGGCCGGCGACCTGTTCGCCGTCGACACCGGCAACGACCGCGTGCTCGAGCTGGCCAAAGGCGCATCCACGCCGAAGACGCTGCCGTTTGTCGGCCTGTCCGGTCCGACCGGCATCGCGGTGGACTCCTCCGGCGACGTGTTCGTCGCCGACACCGGCAACAACCGGGTGCTCGAGCTCGCCCACGGCTCGAGTTCTCCGAAGGTTCTGCCGTTCATCGGTCTGCGGCATCCGCAGTCCGTAGCCGTCGACTCGGCCAAGAACGTCTTCGTCGTCGACAGCGGGAACAGCCGACTGCTGAAGCTTCCCCTCGTCCCGGCGACCGCACCGAAGTTCAGCGCAGACCATCCGGGCGCCAAGGCCCGGGCCGGAGCCCTCTACTACTACACCTTCCACGCCACCGGTACGCCGCGACCGACGTACTCGATCGCCAAGGGCGCGTTGCCGCGTGGCATCCGCCTCGACGCCGGCACCGGGGAGCTGACCGGCACTCCCGGGGTCGGAGGCAGGTACACCTTCAGGGTTCGCGCGCGCAACTCGCTCGGCAGCGTGCTCTCACCGTCGCTACACATCGTGGTGTCGGAAGCACCGGTGTTCGCGGCCGAACATCCTCGGCGGCACATGACGGTCGGCAAGCACTACGCGTACCAGTTCATCGCGCTCGGCTACCCGATCGCGCGCTACGTCCTGTTCTCCGGCAAGCTGCCGAAGGGCATGCACCTCAACCACGACACCGGCGTCCTCTCGGGCAAGCCCACCAAGCCGGGCAAGTACCGCTTCAAGGTGCGCGCCTCCAACGGGGTCAAGCCCCGGGCCTACACTCACCGGATCACGATCAAAGTAACGGGTTGATGGCTTGCGTCGAACTTCTGAGGTCGACGCAGAGCTGACGCGTCGCCGTGACGAGCTGGTCGCTCAGATTGCGCGGCTCAACGCGCCGCGCGAAGAAGGCATGGCCGCGATCGGGTTCGGCAAGCGGGCGGGCGACTTCACCGCGATCGCGACCGAGCAGGAAGAGCGCGCGATGACGGCCGAGCAGCTCGACCAGCAGCTCGACGTCGTGCTCCGAGCGCTCGCCAAGGTCGCGGACGGCAGCTACGGGCGCTGCGACGACTGCGGTGGCCCGATCGGCGAGGCCCGCCTCGATGCTCTCCCCACCGCCGTGCGCTGCGTCAGCTGCCAGAGCAACTCGCGCAACGACGCGCGACCGGCTCGCCGAGGCCGCCGGCACTGAGTCCGTCAAACAACAGATTGAGGACCACTGCCATGACCGAGGGTGCCCGCACCGGGCCTGTGCTGTTCTGCTTCGACGGATCTGACGGGTCGAGGGCGGCGATGAGTTGTCGGCGCGCTTGATCGTGTGCAGCCAACGCGGGCGAGGCGCCGTCCGCAGTGCACTGTTGGGCAGCGTCTCGCACACCCTGGCGGCGCACACGCCGCGACCGATTCTGATCAGCCCGCAACACCCCGACCACGACGGCTGACGCGCGCTCACCGGCCACCGGAGGTCGCAGGAAAGGCTGACGAATCGTACGCCGGGGCCTAGGGTTGCGAACGCCGACGGGGGTGTGAGTAAAGAGGGCGGGGTTCATGACTCGGCGAATCACGAGGAGCTCGAAGCTCGTTCTGGTGCTTGCGATGGGGCTGCTGGGCTCGACGTTGGGATCGATGCCCGCCGCCTTCGCTGCATCGCCGCACTGGGTCGTGGTCAAGGCAGGCGCGACCGGCCGGCTCAACGCCGTCAGCTGCGCCTCCCCCACGAACTGCATGGCGGTCGGCGCCAACTCGGGCGGCGCGGCCGACGTCGCGCGCTGGAACGGACATCACTGGACAACAACGACACCGGCCTTTCCCGCTGGTGCCTATCTCGACGGCGTCTCCTGTGTGAGCAAGAAGTTCTGCATGGTGGTGGGCATCGTCACGGGCGGTCCGCTGGCAGAGAAGTGGAACGGGACGTCCTGGACAGAGGTCACCGCCGCGAACCCGCAGTCGACCGCGGCACTCAAGGCGGTGAGCTGTCCCTCGGCCAAGGACTGTTGGGCGGTCGGCGCCATCGACGGAAACGCGACCCTGGCGGAGCACTGGACCGGCAAACAGTTCACGATCGTGTCGACCGTGACCGTCGGCAAGCTCGACTATCTGAACGGCGTGAGCTGCCACGGCAGCATGTGCATGGCCGTCGGCGGTGGTACCAAGGGCGCACTGCTCGAGCGCTCAACGGGCAAGAAGTTCACCCGGGTCAAGGCCGGGCACACGGCGAAGGGCTACACCGCGGACATGTGGTCCGTGTCCTGCCCAACCTCGAAGGAGTGCATCGCGGTAGGGGAACAGGACAGCAGCAAGGCGTACAAGACCCTCACCGAGGTCTATCGCAAGGGCCGGTTCACGACCGTGATCTCACCGAACCCGACTCATCTGGCCTTCCCCTACAACACCCTGCTCGCAGTGAGCTGCGTCTCGAGCAAGGACTGCTGGGCCAATGGTCAAGGTGGTGCCTTCTCCTTCGCCGGAGCACACCCCACCTCGAAGGACCGGTCCACGATTGCAGCGAAGTGGAACGGTCATTCCTGGCATGTCGCCCGCAGCGTGAATCCCGGCAACCACCCGAGCGGCTTCGTGGGGGGCTCGTGCGCGTCGTCGAAGCACTGTTTCGCCGTGGGCAACCAGCCGGGCGCCACGGGACATGCGCTCATCGAGAAGCTGGTGGGCTGACGACCAGTTGACGACCGGCGCCGGCCGCGCGCTGCGTACGCCGGACAGCTCCTCGGCCGGGAAAGGCGGCCAGCGATCCGTACGCCGCGGCGCCGAGCGGTACCGGTAGCCAGAACGCGATGATGCGCCACGTGACCACGCCCAGGACGGCGGCCGGTTTCGGCGTACCGAACGCGATCAGCAGCGGCACGAGTGCGCCCTCCACGAAGCCGAGGCCACTCGGTGTCAGCGGGATCCACGCCAGCGTGCTGGCCACACCGAACGGCACCATCAGGCTGAGGTAGGACAGCGAGTGGCCGAAGGCTCGCACCGACGCCCACAACGCCAACGCGTCCATCATCCAGTTGGCCGTCGACCAGAGCGCTGCCGATGCCAGCCGTCGCCGGTCCGCGAGGATCGCGTCGAGGGACGCGGCGGTCGACATCACGAGGCGGTGTCCGAACTGATCGCTCAGGAACGGCGTCCAGCGGCAGACCCGTGCGACGACAGCAGCGAGGCGGTCCCGGCCCCACCGCACGAGTACGACGGCCATCACTACCAGCACGATCAGCAGCACGCCGCCCACCGTCACCGCGCCCAGGAGCTCGGAGCCGCCGTGCGTGGGCAACGTCGCGACCAGAGCGGTCAGCAGCAGCGCCTGAAGCACGACCGCGGACGAGAAGCCTTGCGCAAGCTTTGCGAAGGCCGCATCGGGCAGCGGCACTCCCGCCTCGGACAGCAGTCGCAGGCCGAGCCCGGTTCCCGCTGTGCTTCCGCCCGGCAAGCTGTGTGACAGCGCGACCGTCGACAGATCGATCCGGACCAGGCGCGGGAAGCTCGGCCGCGCATGGCGCGGCAGCATCGCGCGGCTGCACAGTGCGAATGACACGAGCGAAGCCAGCTCCGCCGCGACCGCCACGAGCAACCACGGGCTGTTGAGCGCGAGCAGCCGGTGGAACTGGCTGCGCTGCCCGATGAACTGCGGCAGCAGCACGTACTCGATCACGAGCGCGAGGATGGCGAGCTCGGCCGAACGCCGAAGCGCGCGGCGGGCGAGCGGGCTCAGCAGCCGGCGCGACCCGGTCATCGGCCCAACTCAGTCGACCCGCAGAGCGCGTCCGCGAGCCGGCCGCTCATCGTCGGCCAGGACCAGGCCTCGCTCGCCCACAGCCGTCCCTTCACGCCCATCGCCTGCCGCGTGGAGGGGTCGGCGAGCAGATCGCCCAACACTGTTGCGAGCCGCGCCGAGGCATGCCGTCCCGAGCAGTTGGTCACGACCCCGGTCACCCCGTCAAGGACGGTGTCCCTCGCGCCCCCGGAGTCTCCGACGACCACCGGCAGCCCGGTGGCCGACGCCTCGAGGGTGGTGAGACCGAGTCCTTCCACCGACATGCCGCGCAGCTGTGTGCGGCAAGGAAGCACGTGGACGTCGCCGGCGCTCAGGTACGCCGGAAGGCGGTCGTCGGGCACCGAGCCGGCGAAGCGCACACTGCGATGGATGCCGAGGCGACGAGCCTCTCGCTCGAGCGCCGGACGCAGATAGCCGTCGCCGACGAGCAGTGCGACCGCGTCCGGTTGCCGGCGCAGGACGCCGGGCCAGGCTCGGAGGAGGACGTCGTGTCCTTTGCGGCGTACCAGGCGAGACACCGAGATGACAACGGGACGGTCCTGCAACCGATGCCGGGCGATCACCGGCGCAGGGTCGACGTCCGGGTGGAACCGTCCGGCATCGACCGCGCCGGTGAGCTGGACCATCCGTACCGCGCCGTGCAGTGCGGGTGCGATCGCGGCGCGGGTGTAGTCGCCGAGGACGGTTACGACGTCGACGGCCCGCGAGACCCGGCGCAGCGCGGTGCGAACCACTGGGATCGAAGACCAACCAGCCTCGAGCCCGTGCGTCGAGACCACGATCCGGCGCGCACCGCCGCGGCGCAACGCCGGCGCCATTGCCGCGAGGGGCATGCCGGAGGTGAACCACACCGCCTCGCAGCCGTGGGCGCGAAAGGCTTCGCGGACTAGGGACGAGAGCCGCGGGTTGGTCGTGATGTGGCCCGGGTAGCGGTGAACCGGGAACGGCAGCCGGGCGTCGATCGCCGCGCTGCCCGGCTGCCTCGGCGCCATCACGACGATCCGCTCGTACGGGAGTCGCGCGAGAATCTCCGCGGTGAAGCGCTGCACTCCTCCGTGCGCCGGGGGGAAGTGCCCGGTCACCACCATTGTTCTGGGGAACCCGCTCACGACGACATCGGCTGCGTGCCGCATCGACCGCTGCCGCGAACGAAACCGCCCGCTGCAGTGATCACGCGACGCCCCTTCAGATCGGGTAAGCGCACCGGCGTCGGCACGGTGGATCCGGTCCCGTTGTTCGCCTCGTCACGTGTTCACACGCGACGCGATCTCGCACGCGTCGTACGCGACGTAAGCACCTCAACTCTACTACTACAACACTGTAGTAGTAGAGCGGGGCCGCGCCTGGTTTCGGCCGAGTTGTGGCCGCGAGACTTAGCCGACCGCTACGCCCGGCCGGAACGCGATCGGCTCGCGGTCTGTCCGGCCTCGGTGTCCGCGCCGGCACCGACAACGCGCCCGAAGACGGCTCGATAGTGCTGCATCGCCTGCCGCAGATCCTCCGTGTCGGCGCTGTCCGTGTCGCGCCAGCGCTGCTCGATCGCTGCGCCCTCGCGGTACTCCTGCACGACGTCGGCGTGGTCGACCGACAACAACGACGCCCGCTCGTCAGTACCGGCAGTCGGATAGCCGCGATCGCTCATCGCGGCGGAGAGCAACGCCTTGGTCATCGCGAGCGACTCAGCCGGGACATCGACGAAGCGCTCCTGAACGAGCCGCCATTCGGCCCGATACCGTTCGGTCTCCTCACGGGTGAGCGGAACGATCTCGAGCCGCTCCCGGCGTTCAGTACGCTCACGCAGCTCGCGCTCGGCCTTGCGGCGGCTGTCGTGATCTGAGACGGCACGGTCGTACTCCGGCCCGAACTGCCCACGCAGCTTCTCAGCGCGGCGCCGCGTGACGAACGAGACGGCGGCGAGCGCGACCGCGACGACGACCACGATGACGATGATGGCGATGACCACACTTGACATGCCGAACGCCTCCTCGAGAACCACGAACGTCGATCAGCCAGATGCTGCTCAAGACGAACGAGGAGCAATTCCGTGACAGATACCCGTCCCAGGGTGCACAAAACCGAGCCGCGCCGGTCCAACTGCCGCTCGAGGAACAACCTCGGGCAGCCGTCGCTCGAGGTCGTCATGGTCTGCAACGATGCGCCGATGGCCGCGTGGACGATCGAGCAGGTAGCCGGCGCCTGCCGCGCGAGCTGGTCGGTCGAGACCTGCGACCCGGTCGACCTGCCGCTCTGGAGCGAGACCAATCGGGCGCGTGGGCAGTGCGGTGTCACCGCGCTCGTGATCAACGATCTCTGCGGCGGAGACCTGATCCTCGCCGAGGTCCTCCGACCGGACGGATCCCGGCAGGGTGTGCACTTCTGGAACCGGCTCCCGGACGGTTCCGAGCTCGACCTGACCCGGTCGCAGTTCACCGACGGCGAGCAGGTTCAGCCCGGCCGCGTCATGCCGCGGCCCGGCGGACCGCCGCTTCGGTGCGCGGAGCAGTACACCCTCCTGCGCGACCGGGTGTTGGCGCATCTCACCCGGTAGGAGGTAGGAGCTACGAGGTCACGTCCGCGTCGCTGAACCTTGCCCAGGCCAGCCCGCCGGCGACCGCGACATAGACCGCCTGTAACAGCAGGTAGCGGCCGAGCTGCCCGAAGTGGGGGCCGACCCGGATCAGCGTGCCGAAGCTCTGCCAGTAGTTGTCGATCAGGCCGGGATGGATCGCATGCAGCTGCGGTATCTGGTCGAGCACGATGGACAGGATGGCGAAGCCGAGCGTGCCCGCCATCGCTGCAATCGGCACCTCGGTCAGCACGGAGATCAGCAGCCCGACGGCCAGCAGCCCCCACAGCGACAGCCACACGTAGATCGCGACGCCGAAGATGCGCAGCAAACCCTCGCCGACCGACACCGTCTGGCCGCCGAGCAACGTGAAGGAACCGGTGCCGAACAACCCGACGCCCGCAACAGCGGCAACCAGCGCGATCGTCGCGACTGCGGCCAACGCGTACGCGGCGAGGCCGAACGCCTTCACGAACAGCAACCGGGTGCGGCGTACCGGGATGGTCAGCAGATACCGCAGCGTGCCGCTCTGTGCCTCGCCGGCAATCCCGTCGGCCGCAATGATCCCGACCACTACCGGTAGAAACAGGTTCAGCGTCAGGAACAGCGCGGTCAGCACGAGGAACAGCCCGCTGCCGGTGATGCGGTTCAGGAACTCCGGGCCGCCGCCGCCACCCGAACCGCCGGGTGGAGCCAGCTTGACCGCGATCCCGATGGTGAGCGGGATCGCTCCGAGCGCGCCAAGCAGGATCTGGTTGCGCCGACGGCCGAACACCAGGCGGAGCTCGGAGCGCAGCTGCCGGCCGAGCGCGCCGCGATGGCGACGCGGCGCGACCACCGCATGGCCGGCGCCGAGGCCGACGGCTTCAGCGGACGACATCGAATCCCTCCCCCGTGAGCTCCACGAACAGGTCCTCCAGCGCGGGTCGGGTCACGGCGATCCCCCGCACGGGGACGCCGGCGCGCACCAGCGCGGCGGTCACCGCCTCCGGCAGCACCTCGCCGAGCGTCGCGTGCACCTCCTCCGGCGCGCCCGCGCCGACATCGGTGAGGCCGAGCGCAGCCATCGTCGAGGCGGCCAGCTCAACGGCGGGTGTCGTGACCACGACCTGCGTTGTGCCGTTCCTGCGCAGGTCATTGAGAGTGCCCTGTACGACGAGCTTGCCGGTGCTCATGATCCCGACGTGCGTGCAGACCTGCTCGACCTCGGCGAGCAGGTGGCTCGACACGAACACGGTGAGGCCGTCCGACGACAGCTCGCGGACCAGGTTGCGCACCTCGCGGGTGCCCTGCGGGTCGAGACCGTTGGTCGGCTCGTCGAGCACCAGCAGCTCGCGCGGCTGCAACAGCGCGGCGGCGATCCCGAGCCGCTGCTTCATGCCGAGCGAGTACTGCCGGAACTTCTTGCCCGCCGCCGCGGTGAGCCCAACCCGAGCCAGTGCATCGGCGATGCGCTCGTCGTGGGTCCGCGGGTCCGCCGTCTCGTCCATCCGGTCGAGCCGGACGAGGTTCGCCCGACCGGTGAGGTACGGATGGAAGGCCGGGCCCTCGACCAGAGCCCCGACCTTCGGCAGCGCACGCGGCGCACCGCGCGGGATCGGCTCGCCGACCAGCGTCACCGATCCCTCGGTCGGGCGGATCAGGCCGAGCAGCATCCGGATGGTCGTCGTCTTCCCCGACCCGTTCGGGCCGAGGAAGCCGTAGACCGCGCCTCTGGGCACGGCCAGGTCGATGTGGTCCACCGCGACCTGTCCGGATCGGAACCGCTTGGTCAGGCCTTCGGTTGCGACGACCAGGGACTCGGTGGTCGATGCGGACGGCGCGGACTCGGCGTCTTCCTCGATCAGCGCGGTCATTGCGCAGCCTGGCTGGCTGCGACCTGCTCGAGATACTGCGGCGTAACGGCGCCGAAAAGAATCCGGTTGTCGTTGGTGACGAGGATTGTCACCAGGCTGGTCGTGATCAGATGTCCCTCGGGCACGCGGCTCCCGAGCTGGTCGAGCTCCTGCGCGAGACCAGGCCCGCCGCCCGATCCCTCGACGCCGACCGACTTGCTCTTCGACCCGAACACTCCACTGCGGGTGACCGATGAACGCACCGACCTAGCGGACGACGAGGTGCCGACCGAGCCCCGGTCGACGTAGACCACGGTCCAGTCCTTGCCGATCGTTGGCTGCGCGTACGCGCGCTGCGCGGCACCGTGCGAGATGGCGCCCAGCCCTTCGCCAGAGAACGGCGAGGACTGCATCGACGCGCTCGGCGGCTTCGTGAAGTCGAACGTGGAGGCGCTCGGTGCGGACATCGCGATGCTCGTGAACCCCACGGAGAACGCCGGCGACGAGGTGTTCTTCCGCGACCAGATCTGCACCCGGAGCGGCATCGAGGTCTGCGAGTCCATCGCGATCCGCACCGAGCTGATCAACGCCCGGCTGTCGCGCGGGTCGAGGTCCAGCTGGTACGCCGGGCGGCCCGCGACCTCCGCCGTACGGTCGACCGTCACCTTCGTCGACGGGTTGATCTTCGCCAGTGCCTGCTCCGCCTCCTTCGTCGGGTTGAGCGGCGTCGTGGCCTGCGGCGCGGTATCCTCGCTGTCGCGCGCGACCGTCTTGTGCGAGACCGTGTTGCTGTCGCTGGAGTAGGTCCAAAGGTTGGTGCCGTTGTGCACGACGTCGGTCTCGGACAGGTCGGACAGGAAGATGGCAACCCGCTGCTTGTCCGGGCCCCCATAGGCGAGCTGCGCCGTGTGCGAACCGGTGAGCAGCGTCACCAGCTGCTCGATGCCGGTCTTGCCGCCACCGGGCGCGACTTCCGAGCCGAGCGCGCTGTCGCCGATGTCGGGAAGCCCGAGCCGCGCCGTCTCGACCACGGTGCCACTGAACTGCGGCAGCTTCAGCTGCTCAAGGGAAGCGAGCAGCTGCGCGGCCGACTTGGCCGGCAGGTTCGGGTGCTGCTCACCCGAAGCAGCCTGCGGGACGAACACGATGGCTGCGGTGATCGCTGCCGCGCCCAGCGGGACGAGGTACCGGGCCCGACGGCGCGCGATGGGACTCATTGGCATGCGGCCACGATGCCAAGGGCCGGCTGAGAGGACGCTGAGAGCGACGCGGTCTCCCTGAGAGGAGCCTGAGAGCGAACCGGCGGGACGAGTGGCGCGTTGCGCAGCCGCACCCCGAGACTGGGTGCGTGCGGTTGCTGCTGGTCGACGACGAGCGCCGGCTGGCACGCGCGTTGCAGACCGGGCTCAGCGACGAAGGTTATGTCGTGGACGTCGCCTACGACGGCCAGTCCGGGCTGGACGCCGCGTGCGCCGGCGGCTACGACGCGATCATCCTCGACCTGATGCTTCCGGTTCTCTCCGGCTACCAGGTGGTCCGCCGGCTGCGCAGCGCGGAGATCTGGACGCCGGTGCTGATGCTCACCGCGAAGGACGGCGAGTACGACGAGGCGGACGCGCTCGACGAGGGAGCGGATGACTACCTGACCAAGCCGTTCTCCCTCGTCGTGCTCGTTGCGCGGATCCGCGCCTTGCTCCGACGCGGTTCGGCGCCTCGCCCAACGGTGCTGCGGGCCGGCACGGTCGAGGTGGACCCCGCCACCCGGCAGGTCCTTCGTGACGGCGTCGAGGTCGAGATCACGGCGCGGGAGTTCGCCCTGCTCGCCTACCTGACCCGCAACGCCGGGCGCGTCGTATCGAAGGCGGAGCTCTACGAGCATGTCTGGGAGTCGCACGACGCGGGGCGCGGCCTGAACGTCGTCGAGGTCTACGTCGGCTACCTGCGCCGCAAGCTCGGCCGCGAGATCGTCGAAACGGTTCGCGGCGCGGGTTACCGCACTCCGCTCGCCACCACTCCCGGCGCCGCCACCGGGGCCGGACCGGGGGCCGGCTGATGGCGGCCTGGCGCGCTCCCCGCGGATGGAGCCGGCTGGGCCTGCGGGCCCGGCTCACCCTGATCGCAACGGTCGCGCTCGCCGTGTTCCTTGCCGCCGGAAGCGTCCTGCTGCTGTACGGCTTCTCGACCAGCCGCCTGCACGCCATCGACTCGACCAGCCGGTCGGCCGCGTCGGACATCGCCAGCCTCACCGCGACGGGCGCGCTGCCACCCACGCTCCCGGTGCAGGCAGGGCAAAGCGCTCAGGTGCTGACCGCTCGCGGCCAGGTGCTCGCCGTATCCCCCGGTACGTCGCGAACCCTGCCGCTCGTGCCGGCCGGCGCGCTGGCCCGGCTCGCCCGGACCGGACCGAGCAGCGGGAACGTCAGCCAGACCGCGGCTACCGGGGTCAACCGGATCCTCGTCCGGCCGGTCCGCGTCCGCGGCGCGACCTACTACGTCGTGGTCGTCGAGTCGCTCCGGGACGAGCGCGCCACCCTCAGCAGCCTCGGTCGCTATCTCGCGATTGCGGCGCCGGTGCTGCTCGTGCTGGTGGGCGCAACGCTGTGGATGCTGCTCGGCAGGGCGCTCACCACGGTCTCCGGCCTGCGCCGGGGCGCCGAGGCGGTCACCGACCCGGCGGGCGGCGTGCGGCTGCCGCTGCCCGGCAGCCAGGACGAGATCCGCGCGCTTGCCGTCACGCTGAACGCGATGCTCGACCGGCTCGCCGCGGCCGCCGGCCGGGAACGGCAGTTCGTGGCCGACGTCGCGCACGAGCTGCGCAGCCCGCTCGCCGCCCTTCACACCCAGCTCGAGGTGGCGCTCCGCCAGAGCGACCCGGCCCGGCAGGACGAGCTGGTGGCGGGCGCGCTCGAGGACGCCGGGCGGCTCGCCGCGCTGATCGACGACCTGCTCACGCTGGCCCGGATGGAGGCCGAGCAACTGCCGGTCTCGGAGCCGGTCGACGTGGCCGAGCTCGCGGGGCTCGTGCGAGCAGATCCGTACGTCGTCCTCGGCGATCGCCCAGCGCTGGCCCGCGCCGTCGACAACCTGGTCGCCAACGCCAACCGGCACGCCGCCGGACAGGTGGTCGTCGACGTCGTACGGACCGGCAGCACGACGATCGAGGTGCGGGTGGACGACGACGGGCCCGGTGTGCCCGTGCGCGATCGGCAGCGGGTGTTCGAGCGGTTCGTCCGACTCGACGACGCCCGCGCCCGCGACGACGGCGGCACGGGCCTCGGCCTGGCGATCGTGCGAGCAACGGCGCACACGCACCGGGGCAGCGTCCGGGTCGAGGACTCACCGTTGGGCGGTGCGCGCTTCGTCCTGGTGCTGCCGGCGGCGCCCGATAGCGCGGTGCCAGAGCTCGACCGCCGGCCTGCAACTGCCAGCACGGAGTAGGTCAGAGCACGGCATCGCGATGGTGCTCGCGGTAGCGGACGAACCGGGTGATCGCAACCGCGAACGCACGCGCCAGGCGGTGCTGGAACCGGGTCCTGGTCAGCAGCCGGGCATCATGGGAGTTCCTCAGGTTGCCGCACTCGATGAGGACGAGCGGAACCTTGGTCAGGTTGAGGCCGGCCAGGTTGTCTCGGTGGGCAAGCCCGTGGTGCCCGTCGTACGTGCTGGTCGGCATGGTCGTCCCGCTGCGCATCGCGCGCCGCAACATGTGCCCGAAGCGGTCCGACAATCCGATGACGTGACGGTTCTCCTTGTCGCGCACCGGCTCGAGCACCGCGAACCCGCGCCCGCCGGCCGGCCCGCCGTCGGCATGAATGTCGATACCGACGCTCGCGTGTGAGCGGTTGATGATCTCGGCACGCTTGTTGACGCACGGCCCGACGCCGTGGTTGTTGTGCCGGGTCATCACCACGTGCGCTCCCTCATGGCGCAGGTCGCGGTGCAGGTCCTCGGCCACGCGGAAGTTGAACTTGGCCTCGCTGTAGCCGCTGTCGGTCGCGGTCCCGGTGGTGTTGCAGTTCTCCCACTCCCTGCCGTTCCAGACCTTGCGGTCGATGACGCCGGGGTGCGCCCAGTTGTCGCCGTTGTGGCCAGGGTCCACGCCGACGGTCACGCCGGCAAGCGGACCGTGGTGGCGATGGTGGGTTCGGACCGTAGTACGAGAGGCTCCGCCCGCCGGTGCCGCCGCCGACCAGCCCACCAACGCGGGCACCACGAGCACCGCACAGCTGCCGAGGGCGAGAAGGCGAACGATCCGGACGGCCACGGCCCGTGCCGTCCCCCGGGCGGGAGAAAGTAACCGCATCAGCCGCAGCAATCCTCGGCCGTAGCGAGCCCCGCGAGTGGGCGTGCGCTACCCGGCTCCGCCGGCCGGTTCGTGCCGGATGAAGTCCTTGGTGCGGATCAGCCCGAAGGTCAGCACGCCGGAGACGAGCGCGACGATCGCGGCCACCAGCAGGATCTCGTTCAGCCCGGCGGTGAAGCTGGCCCGGGCCACGTGAGCGGCGATCGGCACCTGCTTCGGCGGGAGCTGCTTGAAGTACGACGTGGCCTCGCCGCTCTTCAACGCATTGCTGAGCGCAGCGCTCTTGCCCGCCAGCGGCGTGTGCGCCAGGCCACTGGCCACCGAGGTCGCCGTGCGCTTAGCGAACAACGTGCCGAGCAGGGCGATGCCGGTGGCGATGCCCACCTGCCGGAACGTCGAGTTGATCCCGGAGGCCATCCCGGCCCGATGCGGCTGCACCACACCGACCGCGGTCGACGCCAGCGGCGGGTTGATCAGCCCGACCCCGATCCCGCCGACGATCAGGCCGGGGATGAGGTGGGTCCACGACGAGCCGGCGCCAAGGCCGCGCATCAACAGCAGTGACGCACCGACAACGAGCAGCCCCGGCCCGATCAACAGCCGCACCGGGACGTGCGACGAGACCCGACCGGCGACGGTAGCGACGACGAGAATGCCGCCGGACATGATCACCAGCCGCAGGCCGGTCTGCAGCGCGCTGTACTGAAGCAGGTCCTGCAGGTACAGCGTCAGGTAGAGCAACATCGAGAAGATGCTGGCCGACAGCCCGAAGGCGGCGATCGCCCCGCCGCTGAAGGTCGGCAACCGGAACAGCGACAGGTCGAACATCGGGTCGCGCACGATGCGCTCGGCGACGAGGAAGCCGGCAATCAGTACGCCGGCGAGGACGAAGCACACGATGACGCGGGTTGCACCGAAGCTGGTCAGGCCCGCCTCGATCAGGGCGTAGATCAAGCTGGACAGCCCCGCGGTGAACAGGATGAACCCCCACCAGTCCGGTCGACGCGCCGCGGTGTCGCGGGACTCCTCGACCCGCATCATCGTGAGCACGAGCGCGCCGATCCCGATCGGCAGGTTCACGAAGAAGATGAACCGCCACGACAGCCCGCTCACCAGTGCGCCGCCCAGCACCGGTCCGATCGCGACGGCAAAGCCGGTGGTGGCTCCCCACACCCCGAACGCGAGCCCGCGCTCCTTGCCCCGGAAGGCGTGCGCGAGCAGCGCCAGCGAGACCGAGAACATGATCGCGCCGCCGATCCCCTGCAGCGCCCGTGAGAGCTCCAGCATGAGCGAGCCCTGTGCCACCCCGCACAACACGGAAGCGGCGGTGAAGATCACCAGGCCGAGGATGTAGAGCCGACGCCGTCCGTACATGTCCGCGAGCGCTCCGCTCGTCAGCAGCAACGCGGCGAGGGTGAGGGCGTAGGCGTCGACCACCCACTGAAGGTCGGCAAAGGTCGAGTGAAGGTCATCCTGGATCTTGGGCAGGGCGACGTTCACGATCGTGATGTCGAGCAGCAGCATGAACGTGCCGAGACACACCGCGATCAGGGTCCACCACTTGTTGTCGTTGGTCTCGGTGGTCGAGGGCGCAGCGGGCGACTCGTGCGTAGCGGCATGCATCGGTGAGGCGTGGGACATACCTGCAGTCTGCCCTGCCGCACCGACACTATGGCGGTACTGGCGCTACCTGCCTTGCCTGGCTCCGCCTGAGTCGCCCGCCGGGCCCGCGGCGCGCACCGGGATTCACCCCTCGTTCACCTGGCGCCCCGCGCAGCTGCCGGCAAGTACACCTCGCGACGCCTCAGCGCCTCAGCACGGCAGAGCGGGACACCGGCCGGCCCCGGTTTCGACCACACCGCTGGGGGCAGGCTTTCACGGTAAGGCGTCGACGAACAGGAGTGATCATGGGCGCGACGGACAAGATGAAGAACGCTGGTGAGCAGGCCCGCGGCAAGGTCAAGGAAGCGACGGGCAAGGGCACCAACGACCGCTCTCTGGAAGCCGAGGGCAAGGCAGAGCAGGCGAGCGGCAACCTCAAGCAGGCCGGCGAGAAGGTGAAGGACGCCTTCTAGCGGGGAGGTCGCTGGATAGAGCGTGCGAAGACAGATCCGTACGAGCTTCTGGCGACCGCAGAGCAGGCCATTGCTTGCGCAGACCTGCCGCCCGCCGCGTGCACGCGGCGGGCGGTTCTTCCTGCGGTATCGAACTCAGCCAGCCTTCTCGCTCGCCCGGGCGGCGAGGGTTCGGGCGGCCGTCCGGGACTCGGTCGCGAGGGTGCGGGTGTCCGCCGTACGAAGCTCGTCATCCTCGACCACCGCATGCCCTCCGACGAGCAACAGCGCCAACGGCGCGGGGGGTCCGAAGACCAGCGCACACACCGGGTCTTCGATGTCGGCGTGCCCGAGGCCGTCCAGGCGCCACAACGCGACGTCGGCGAGCTTCCCCGGCTCGAGCGAGCCGATCTCGTCCTGACGGCCAAGACACCGTGCCCCGCCGATCGTGCCGATCGCGAGGGACTCGCGCGCATCGAGGGCGAGTGGCCCGCGCCGCGAGCGCGCAGCCAGCATCGCCTGCCGCAGCTCGACGGCAAGACCGCTGTGCTCGTTCGATGCCGAACCGTCGACGCCCAGGCCGACCGGCGCACCGGCGGCGAGCAGCTCGGGAACCGGAGCAATCCCCGCTCCGAGCCGCCCGTTCGAGCTCGGGCAGTGGGCGGTGCCGGTGCCGGTCGCGGCAAGCTTCGCGACGTCCGGCCCGTTCAGGTGCACGCAGTGCGCCAGCCACACGTCATCGCCCAGCCAGCCGAGCGACTCCACGTAGTCGACCGGCCGGCAACCGAAGTGCTCCATGCAGAACTCGTCCTCGTCGACCGTCTCGGCGAGATGGGTGTGCATCCGCACCCCGAGCCGGCGAGCGAGGTCGGCCGACTCGCGCATGAGCTCCCCGGTCACCGAGAACGGCGAACACGGTGCGAGCGCGATTCGCACCATCGAGTCGAAGAACGGATCGTGGTGGCGGCGCACCGCGTCCTCGCACGCGGCCAGGATCGCGTCGCGATCCTCGACGACGTGATCCGGCGGCAGGCCGCCCTGGGACTGGCCGAGGTCCATCGAGCCGCGGCACGGGTGGAAGCGGAGCCCGATCCGGATAGCCGCCTCGATCTCCGCCGCGAGCACGTCGCCGCCGTCGTGCGGGAAGACGTAATGGTGATCGGTCGAGGTCGTGCAACCGGACAGCGCCAGGCTCGCGAGCCCGGCGCTCGCGGCGGCGTGCTCGAGCTCGGCGTCGAGCTGCCCCCAGATCGGGTACAACGTGACCAGCCACTCGAACAGCGTGTTGTTCTGGGCCCGCCCGCGGGTGAGCCGCTGATAGAGGTGATGGTGGGTGTTCACCAGGCCGGGCGTCGCGAGGCAGCCGCTGCCGTCGACCCGCCTCGCGCCCTCGACCTCCGGGGCCGGGCCGCTGCCGACCGCGGCGATCCGACCGTCGGACACGACGACGTGGCCGACGTCGTACTCGGTGCCGGCAGCGTCGACCGTCGCGATCGCGCAACCGTCGATGACGATCTCGGCCATCAGCAGAATCCGGGGATGCTCTGCCAGGCGCGACCGGGATCGGGCGCGTCGTCGCGGGTGACCGTGCCCTCGATCAACCCGTACGGACGGTCCGCGGCGTAGTAGACCTCCCGGTCGTTGGGCAGACCGAACGGCGACAGGTCGACCAGGAAGTGATGCTTGTTGGGCATGGACATCCGGATCTCCGCGACCTCCGGGTGCGCTTCGAGCACCTGCTCCCCCATGAAGTACAAGGTCTGCTGCAGCGCGAGGCTGTGCTTCCGCGCGAATGACGCCAGCAGGATGCGGCGTACGTCGGAATAGCTCGCGTCCCAGTCGACGTCGTCGATGTGGGTGTAGCGCCATCGAGCGGTCACCGCGGTGGCGAGGATGCGGTCCCGATCCTCGGGAAGCGTCGTGTAGCGGTCGCGGGGAAAGCCGGTGAACTCCGATCCGGTGGTCTTGAGCACGACGAGGTCGGAGATGCCCGACACCACCCACGCCGCGGAGCCGTCCAGAGTCACCACCGTGGTGCGGGTGCCCGCTCCGCGCGAGAAGGCGTGGTCGTGCGGCGCGCCGTCGACCTCGATGCGGTCCCAGGAGTACTCCTCGATGCTGACCCTCGCGCCGCTCACCCAGTCGAAGGAGTCGACGAAGTGGCGGGCAAGCCGGAGCGCGAAGTCCTCGATCGCCCCGACTCCGAACTGCTGGGCAAACGCGTAGACCGTGTTCTTCTGCGTGTCGGTCGCAACGACATGCGAGTTGTCGCCGTGCACGTGAGCGGCCGCGAAGTCCCCGCGAAGCGCAGTGGACACGCTCACGTCCTTCAGCTCGTGGCGCTCGCCACCGCGCGTGACCCGCACCAGGCGGACCTCCGCCTTGCCGTACTGGTTGTCACCGAAGGTCACGGACATGAATACCTAGCTCCCGCGGTAGGTCGAGTAGGCGAAGGGGCTCAGCAGCAACGGAACATGAAGGTGGCGGCCGGGATCGCTCACGTCGAACACAACAGTGACCTGCGGGTAGAACGTCTCGATCTCACGCGACCCGAAGTAAGCACCGGAGTCGAAGGAGATCCGGTGCACCCCGGTGGACAGCTCGCCCAGTGAGGAGATCCGGCCGTCGTCATCCGTGCTGGCGGCGCTCACCTGCTCCCAGCCCGCGCCGGCCCGGCGTTCGAGCACGACCGCAACGCCGACCGCGGGCAGACCGGTGACGGTGTCGAGGACGTGCGTGGAAACGGTCACGCTGCATCGTAGGAGCCGAGCAACCGACCCAGCCTGATCCGGGTGATCTTGGCCAGCTCGATGCGCACGACACCCTCCTCGGTCTGCGGGTCGTTGCCCAGCCGCGACCGGCAGATCGCGAGCAGCTCATCGGCCGTCTTGCCGGTCGCGCACACCAGGTAGACCCGACCGAAGCGGCGTTCGTACTCCGCGTTCGCGGCCGCGATCTCCTCGAGTACGCCGGCGGTTGCCGTGCTCACACCGGACTGTTCCCGGCGCGACCACTCATGAGCCGATCCAGTCGGGCGCTCACCGATTCGAGGGTGGCCGGCGAGCGCATCGGCGAGCCCGACGTCATCGAGCGCTGCGATCGCGGCGTCGGAGGCCACGAGCAGCGCATTGCTGTCGGCGTACGGCCGCTGATCGAGCATCCGGTCCGCCCACTGGCGCGAGCTGCAGCACGCCATGAGATCAGCAGCCACCTGGTCGTCCGCCGAGCCTTCGTTGAGGACGTGGAGCCAGCGCTCGGTCATCGGGCCGCGCGGATCCCGGCCAGCCGGTGCTGGGCGGACTCGGGCAGGTCGCCGAAAGCAATCGACCGGCCGGCCGCCAGCGCCTCGGCCTCCGCGCGCGGCTGGCCTGCGCCGACGAGCACCTCGACGAGCTGCGACCCGGGCAGGCCGGCCAGGAACCGCTGCGCAAGCTCGATCCGCGCCTGCGGGCTCGGCGTCCCATAGAGGCGGAGCCGGGCCATCCCTCCGTCGGGATAGATGTCCATGCGGACTCGCTCGACGGACGCGTCGTCGTCGAGCACGAAACGATGCCGGGTGTCCGGCGTCAGCGCCGTGCGCTCCAGCAGAACCCGGTCGGCGCCGTCACTCAGGCGGGCCCAGCCCGGCGCGTTCCCGACGAAGCACGACGTGTCGAGCTCGGCGATCTCGACCCGGCCGGGGCAGGCGAGCTGCACCTCGACCCAGTCGTTTCCGTCGTCGCGCCTTCGCGAGGTCTCCCAGCCGTCGCCCATCGAACGAGCGTTGCCGGGCATGATCAGGTTGCTCGGCGAGGAGTAGAACATGTTGCTGCAGCCGGCGATCCGAGCGCCTGACTCACATGCGGCAAGGTCGAACGTTCCGGGGAGTGCTCTCGGGTCGAGGACGACCTCGCCATGCACGCGAAGCCTCGCGACGCCGCCATCCGGAAAGATTGTCAGCCGGACATGCGTGAAGCGCTCCTGCGCGGTGATCTCGAACTCGTTGATGGTGTCGCCTGCGATCCGGGTCCGTGCCACGAGCGGGGTCCAGTCGCCGGACGCGATCGTGGACGGTTCCGGGTAGCCCTCGATTCCGCAGGCGTCGACGGACACCTCCGGCGGGTAGTTGCCGGTGAAGAAGGAGGTGTCCACGACGATGCTCCGGACGATCCCGGGGCAGCCGAGCCGAACGATCGCGTAGTCGCTGCCGGGCTCCCGTCGACGGCGGGTCTCCCAGCCGTCCATGATCTGGCCCTTCGGCCCGAAGGTGTGCGGTTGGAAGACCGGCGGCTCCGCTTTGATCAGGTTCTCGCGCTCGGCGAACAGCTCGTCATTCGCAGCGACCACGCTGCCGCCGAGCGCGCGAGAGGCGAGGTCGGGCAGCGTGCGCGCGCTCGCTGTCACGACGGCGTCTTGGTTCATCGCTCTCCTCGGCGCAGCAACCGACCGGCAGGGTTGTCACCGTTGATACACGCGCCGCGCAGCCAGGTCGAGCGCACCACCCCGGTGAGCTCGCGACCGGCGTAGGGCGTGATCGGGTTCCTGTGCTTGAGGCGGAGGGGGTCGACGACGTACGACTCATCCGGAGCGAACACGCAGAAGTCGGCATCGGACCCTGGCGCCAGCCGCCCTTTGCGCGCCAGCCCGGCAAGCTTCGCCGGACCTTCCGCCATCCAGCGGGCCACGTCACTGAGCGAAAGGCCACGCGCGCGAGCCTGCGTCCACAGCGCAGGTAGCCCCAGCTGGACCGACGCGATGCCACCCCACGCCGCGCCGAAGTCGCCGGTGTCGAGCCGCTTGAGGTCGACCGTGCACGGCGAGTGGTCCGACACGACGCCGTCGATCTGACCCGCGCGCAGGCCTTGCCAGAGCGCCTCCCGATTGGCGTCGTCGCGGATCGGCGGGCAGCACTTGTACTGGGTCGCTCCGTCGGGGATGTCACCTGCCTCGAAGCTCAGGTAGTGCGGGCAGGTCTCCACCGTCATCCGTACGCCGGCCGCGCGCGCCGCGGTGATCATCGGCAGCGCGCCCGCGCTCGACAGGTGCAGGACATGCACGCGGCAACCGGTCTCGCGGGACAGCTCGATCAGCCGGGCGATCGCGCGGTTCTCGGCGTCCGTCGGCCTCGAGTCGAGAAAGGACCGGTAGTGCCGGTCATGCGGCGCATCGGCGACGATGCCGGCGTCCTCTGCGTGGACGATCAGCAGACCACCGAACGAAGCGATCTCGCGCATCGCGTCCTGCAGCCCTCGGTCATGGAGTGGCGGGAACTCGTCGACGCCGCTGGGCAGCAGAAAGCACTTGAAGCCGAACACCCCGGCGGCGTGCAACGGGCGAAGGTCCGCCAGGTTCCCCGGGATCGCGCCGCCCCAGAACCCGACGTCGACCGCACACTTCCCCGCTGCGGCCGTCCGCTTCACCTCCAGCGCGCCGACGTCGCAAGTGGGCGGGATGCAGTTGAGTGGCATGTCGACGATCACGGTCACCCCGCCGGCTGCTGCCGCGGCCGTCGCAGTCGCGAACCCCTCCCACTCCGTGCGACCCGGCTCGTTGACGTGCACGTGGGTATCCACCAAGCCAGGGAACAAGACCTCGTCGTCGGCCAGCTCGAGGATCCGCGTTGCTTCGACCGGCTCGCTCAGCGACCCGATGCCGACGACCTGCCCGGCGTTGACCGCGACGCTGCAGGCACGTTCACCATCCGGCAGCACGGCGCGCTGGGCGCGCACCACGAGGTCCACCGTCATGACCCGGTGCTCCGAGGACTTCCCATCAGCGGACCTGACGCCGATACAACGCATCGAGCTGAACGCGGTCGGCACCCGACTGCTCGGTCACCTCGGCCTCGTCGAGCGCTCCGCACTGCAGTCCGCGAACCAGCAACGCCGCCATGCCCTGTGCCGTCGCCGGCTCGTCGAGCACCGGTGAATGCGTGCCGCTCAGGTACGCCCGCAGCCGGGCGGCCGCGGACGGCATGCCCCCGCGGTAGAAGGCGTAGGTCGCGGCGTACCGGCTTACGAGCTGCAGCGGGTGCAGGTCCCAGCCTTGGAAGTACGCGCGTTCGAGCGAACGTCTCACCAGGTGCGCATGCAGGCGCCACGCCGCGACGATCTCCTCCGCGGTCCCTACCGGCAGGACGTTGCTCGACCCGTCGCTCAACCGGACCCCGGTGCCGGCGGCGGCCACCTGCATGACCGCCTTCGCGTGGTCGGCAACGGGATGCGCCAGGCTCTGGTACGGCGACGGCACTCCGCAGGCCGCGCTGTAGTCATAGGTGCCGTAGTGCAACCCGGCGACCCGCCCGCCGCCGGCGTGCACCATGAGGGCGACCGACGCCGTGCCGTCGGCGGCGAGGATCGCCTGTGGTGTCTCGACCTGGATCTCGAACCGCAGACTGCCCGGGCTCAGGCCGTGCGCCTGCTCCAACGCGCCGCACAGGTCGGCGAAGGCGGCTACCTGAGCGACGTGCGTCACCTTCGGCAGCGTCACCACGAAGCCGTCCGGCAGCGCTGCGTGGTCGAGCAGCTCGGCCAGGAAGAGATCGAGCGTGCGGATCCCGCGCCGGCGGGTGCCCGGCTCGAGGCTCCGCAAGCGGATCCCGCAGAACGGCAGCGCGGTCCCGGCCAGTACGCGCGCGGCTGCCCGCGCAGCTGCGTCCTCCTCGGCATCGGAGTGGGCGCCGTACCCGTCCTCGAAGTCGACCCGAAGGTCCTCGATCGGCTCTCGCGCGAGCTTCGCCCGCACACGCGGCAGCACGGCGGCCGCCAGGTCGTCGTCCACCTCCAGTACGCCGGCAAGGGCCGTCGGCTCGGGCAGGTTCCGGTCGAGCGCACCGAGCGCCTGCTCACCCCAGTCGCCGGGAAGCGTCGCGGTGACGGCGTCGGCCGGGACGTACACCGTGTGCACGGGCTGGCGGGTGCCGAGATCACCGGGATAGTCGGCCAGCAGCTGCGCATCCACCTCGGCGAGCTCGGCGTCGAGCCGCTCGTAGGCCCCCGCGTCCAGACCCATCGCTCAGATGCCGGCGATGTGCTCGGGTTGCACCGGGACCCGGGTGAGCGGCCGCCCGGACGCGGCTCGCAACGCAGCCACGACGGCTGGGGTCGAGGAGATCGTCGGCGGCTCGCCGACACCGCGCAGCCCATACGGCGCGGTCGGGTGGCCGAGCTCGAGGACGTGGATCTGCATCGGCGGGGTGTCGAGGATCGTCGGAATCAGGTAGTCGGTGAAGGACGGGTTGCGGATCAAGCCGTCGCGTACCTGGATCTCCTCCATCAGAGCCAGACCGATGCCTTGCGTCGTACCGCCCTGGATCTGGCCTACCACCGACAGCGGGTTCAGCGCCTTTCCGACGTCCTGCGCGGTGGTCACCTCGACCAGCCGCACGAGCCCCAGCTCGACGTCGACGTCGGCAACCACGCGGTGCGCCGCAAACGCGAACTGCAGGTGCGCATCGCCCTGCCCGACCGCCCCGTCCGGTGCGGGCGTGCGGCTGAGGGCGACGGTCGGCCGGTGGTGGAACTCGCGGGTCTCCTCAACGACGTCGTCACCGAGCACGGATGCGAGCGAGGTGATCGACCGGCCGTCGGCAGCCACGATCTGACCACCCTGCAGGGAGGCACCGTCGACCTCGAGGCCGAGCTTTCGCGTCGCCATCGCCAGCACCTGGGTGCGCACCGCCTCGCAGGCCAGCTTCACCGCGCCGCCGGTGCAGTAGGTCTGCCTCGACGCGGAGGTCGAACCAGCACTGCCGACGGACGTGTCGGAGGGATGGTTGACGACGCGCTCGACACCGAGCTCGGTCCGGGCGATCTGGGCCATCACGGTGACCAGCCCCTGGCCGACCTCGGCCGCCGCGGTGTGGACGGTCGCGCTGACCTCGTCGCCGAGCAGCTGCAGCCGCACGCGCGCCGTCGAGTAGTCGTCGAACCCTTCCGAGTAGCCGACGTTCTTGAACCCGACCGCGTAGCCCACGCCGCGGCGGACTCCTTCGCCGTGGGTGGTGTTGGCGACGCCACCGGGCATGGTCCGCAGGTCGATGCCGGCAGGGTCTGCGGCCGCGGGCAAGGGCGAGCTCTGCACCAGGCGGAGGATCTCGGCGACCGGAGCGGCGCCATCGATGACCTGGCCGGTCGGCATCAGCGAGCCCTTGCGCATCGCGTTGCGGATTCGCAGCTCGACGGGGTCCATGTCCAGCGCGGCGGCGAGCTTGTCCATCTGCGACTCGTGCCCGAAGCACACCTGTACGGCGCCGAAGCCGCGCATCGCACCGCAGGGCGGGTTGTTCGTGTAGAGGACGTGGCCATCGATCTGCACGTTGTCGCACTCGTACGGCCCGACCGCGAAGCTCACTGCGTTGCTCACAACCGCCGGCGAGCTGGAGGCATAGGCACCGCCGTCGAGCAGGATCTCCGCCTTGACGTAGACCAGCGTGCCGTCGCTGCGCGCACCGTGCGCGTACCGCATCCGCGCCGGGTGCCGGTGCACGTGGCCGAAGAACGACTCCTCGCGCGAGTAGACCATCTTCACCGGGCGGTTGGTGCGCAGCGCGAGCAGGCAGGCGTGGATCTGCATCGAGACGTCCTCGCGTGCGCCGAACGCGCCGCCCACACCGGCCAGCGACAACCGCACCTTGTCTTCCGGCAAATCCAAGGCCTCGGCCACCTGGCGTTGGTCGACGTGCAACCACTGGGTCGCGATGAACAAGTCGACGCCGCCGTCCTCTGCAGGGACGGCCAACCCGGACTCGGGGCCGAGAAAGGCCTGGTCCTGCATGCCGACTTCGTACTCACCCGTGACGGTTACGTCCGCCGCTGCGTTGAGGTCGCCGCGTTGGATGCGGATCTTGCGCAGGATGTTCCCGCCACCGGGATAGTGGTCCTGGGTGGGCACCTCGTGCACGAGCGGCGAGTCCGGCAGCATCGCGGCTGCCATGTCGCTGACCGGGTCGAGCACTTCGTAGTCGACGTCGATGAGAGCCGCGGCGCGGCGGGCCGTCTCGGGGTGGTCGGCCGCAACGATCGCCACCGGCTCCCCGGCGTACCGCACCTGGTCGATCGCCAGCACCGGCTGGTCGGAGATCTCCAGGCCGTAGGTCTTGGAACCTGGCACGTCCTCGTGCGTGAGTACGGCGGTGACGCCGGCGAGCGCCAGGGCAGGACCGATGCCGATGCTGCGAATGCGGGCCCGCGGGTGCGGGCTGCGAAGCGTCGCACCCCACAGCATGTCCTCCATCCAGAGATCGGAAGAGTAGGCGAAGTCGCCGGTGACCTTCGGGATGCCGTCCGGCCGCAGCACGCTCTCGCCGACTCCGCCCCGAGCCGGCGTCGTCGTCGCTTCGGACCCCGGCCGGTGGGTGGGCAGTGTCGGCGCGTCCCGGCGCGCGGTCTCAGTCATGACGCTCCGTCGACCGCGGACCGCCTCGCCGCCGCCAGCCGCACCGCGTCGAGGATCTTCTCGTAGCCGGTGCAGCGACAGAGGTTGCCGGCGAGCGCCTCGCGGATCTCGCCGTCGGCCGGCTCGGGGTTGCGGGCCAGCAGGTCGTCGGTCGCCACGATCAGACCCGGGGTGCAGAAGCCGCACTGCACCGCGCCCGCGTCGACGAACGCCTGCTGCACCGGGTCGAGCTCGTCGTCCGCGGCAAAGCTCTCGACCGTGCGCACGACTCTGCCCTGGGCCTGCGGTGCGGCAACGAGGCAGGCGCACACCAGCGTCCCGTCGAGATAGACCGAGCAGGACCCGCACTCCCCTTGCTCGCAGGCGTTCTTGGTCCCGGGCAGGCCGAGCCGCTCGCGAAGAACGTAGAGCAGGCTCTCGCCCGGCCACACGTCGTCCGCGTGCACGGTCGAGCCGTTCACGTCGAAGGTGATCCTCATGCCGCGGCCGCCTGATAGTCCGACCACGCCCAGCTCAACGTCCGGCGAGCCATCACACCGACCGCGTGCCGGCGATAGCTCGCCGTCCCACGTACGTCGTCGATCGGGCGCGCTGCTGCTCCGGCCAGCTCGCCGAAGCGTGCGATCACCGACTCCCCCAGCGCCGCGCGGGACTGCCACAGGTCGCCGGCCGTGAGCTCCTCCTGCAGGAACTGCTCCGCCTCGGGTGCGCGCAGCACGGTCGGGCCGGCCGAGCCGATGCACGTGCCGACGAGTCCGCGCGAGGGATGCAGGGAGAGCGCGAACCCGCACACGGAGATCACCATCGCATTGCGGGTCCCGACCTTGGCGAACTGTTGCGGCCCGTCGGCGACCGGCACCTGCACGGCTCGCACCAGCTCGTCGGGCTCGAGAACGTTGCGCTTCGGACCGGTGAAGAACTCGCGCACCGGCACCGTTCGCGCTCCGCGCACGGACGCGACCTCTACGGTTGCGCCGACACTCACCAACGGCGGCAATGCATCCCCGGCCGGAGACGCCGTACCCAGCTGTCCACCGAGCGTGCCGCGGTTGCGGATCTGGGGCGAGCCGACGGTTCGCGAAGCGATCGCCAAGCCAGGCACCTCGGGCGCGAGCTCTTGGATGATCCGCGTGAACGAGACGCCGGCGCCGATCCGTACGACGTCTCCCGTGCGCTCCCACTCGCGAAGCTCGGCGACCCCGTTGAGGTCGAGCATCGCCTCGGGCCGGCGCCGATCAAAGTTGAGGTCCACCATCAGATCGGTCCCGCCGGCGATCGGCACCGCCGCAGGGCGGTCAGCCTTCGCTGCAAGCGCCTCGTCCCACGAGGTCGCGTACAGAAAGTCCACGAGCGCACCCACCTCCTGTTCCGGACATCATGCCCGACAGCGACTTCCGATCGTCCCGAGCGCAGCGCAGGCAGAACTGGCAATGTCGGGGCGCACCGAACGGAGCGAGGTGAAAGCCACGCGCAGGTAGTGAACCCTCCCGTACGGCCTAGGGCGATTTACGGGCTTCGAAGAGAAAGCGGACGGACGTGGCCCGGAACGGGCCGGCTTCGAGTATTCGCTCGTGCAGTCGGAGGAGTCGGTCTCGGTACGCCGCGACGGTGAAGTCCGGCACGATCCACACGACCTTGCGCAGGAAGTGGATCACCGCCGCGATGTCGTAGAACTCCATCCGGCCGCGGAACTCGCGAACATCGATCACGTCGAGCCCAGCCGCATTCGCGTCCATCACCGACCAGCGCGGATCCCGGGTCGGGCCGTCCGGTTCGGGCTGGGGCCCTATGAGGTACTCGGTCAGCTCGCCTACCGAAGCATGTCCGACGTCCTGAGAGAGGTACGTTCCGCCCGGCTTGAGGACACGAGCGACTTCGTCCCACCGGATCCCTACCGGGTGCCGGCTGACCACAAGGTCGAAGCTCCCATCGGCGAACGGCAGGTCATCGAGCTCATCCGCCATCGCCACGACGGTGGCCCCGAGCCGGGCCAGTCGCCGACGAGCCAGCTCGACGTTCGGCGGCCACGACTCGGTCGCCACGAGGGTCGGCGGAGCGACTGGAACTTCCGCGAGGACCTCGCCGCCACCGGTTTGAAGGTCGAGAGCCGCCGCTCCGGGCAGTTCGGCGAGCGCCGCCATGCGCGCCGCGAGCAGCCGGCTGTAGCGCCATGGCGGGCGTTCCTCGGTCGCCCGGCCCTCGAACCACGAGAAGTCCCAACCGTCGACGGGCACGGACTCGCCCTCGGCGACAAGGTCCTCGAACGAAATGGTTGAGGCCACGCCTCATCTTCTGCACACGGCGCAGCAACCGGACCGCCGGTCGGCCACGCAACGCTGCGACGCGGCTAAGAGTCCACCGCCCTGGACGCCGGCCGTGACCCCTTGCGGAGCCTCCGCACCACTGTGGATGTCGGCTTGTGGATGTCGGCTGGACAGTGTCGGGGTTCGAACGTATGTTCGAGTCATGTCGTTGGGGTGGGTGGATGACCCGGAGCTGGACGCGGCGCACGCCCGGGCCGCGGTGCTCATCGGCGAGGCGGAGCAGCTTGCGCCCGGGCCGGGTCTCGCGGCGGCGCTGGTCCGGTTGCAGGGGTTGGTGATGGACTGCTCGACCGCGGTCCGGACCACCGTGTTGTGGGACCGGTTGACCGCGTGGACCCAGGCGCAGGCGATGATCAGCGCCACCGAGGCGGTCACCGCGGCTGACCTGCCGGTGTTCCTCGAGGGTGAGGACACCGCCCGGCTGGTCGGTCAGGAGCTCGCGGTCCGTACCGCTACTTCTTATGGGACGCAGTCGCGTCGTCTCGCGTTGGTCGACCAGGTGGCTCGGGAGCTGCCGGCCGCGTGGGTCGCGCTGGACCGTGGTGCGCTGAGCCTGGCGCACGTGAGCCGGTTGGCCGGTGAGCTGCGGTCCTGTCCGCCGGGGTTGGCCGGGCAGGTCGACGGGCGGCTGGTGCCGCAGGCGGTCGAGCACGGGTGGACCCCGGCGCAGCTGGCCCGGGCGGCTCGCCGGGAGCTGATCGCCGCCGACCCGGCCGGGGCCGCCGACCGGGCGGAGACCGCGAAGG
>DATJSI010000042.1 GCA_035504215.1 Mycobacteriales bacterium | reverse complement strand
GCCGTCCATCTCGCGCTTCGCGCCGGCGGGAAATGCTTTTACACCACGCCGATCAAGGCGCTGTCGAACCAGAAGTACCACGATCTGGTCGAGCGCTACGGGCCTGCGCGGGTCGGCCTGCTGACCGGCGACAACTCGATCAACGGCTCGGCGGACGTCGTCGTCATGACGACCGAGGTGCTGCGGAACATGCTGTACGCCGGGTCGCCCACACTCGCCGGCCTGTCGTCGGTGGTGATGGACGAGGTGCACTACCTGGCCGATCGCTTCCGCGGTGCGGTCTGGGAAGAGGTAATCATTCACCTTCCGCCGGCAGTGACCCTGGTCTCGCTGTCGGCGACGGTCAGCAACGCCGAGGAGTTCGGCGAATGGCTCCAGGCGGTCCGCGGCGACACGACCGTGATCGTCGAGGAGCACCGCCCGGTGCCGCTCTGGCAGTCGGTGCTGGTCGGGAGCCGGCTGCACGACCTGTTCGTCGACGAGCCGGGAGCCGAACCCGGACCGGGGGCGGGCCAGCCGACCGTGAACCCATACCTGACCCGGCTGGCCGCCGACGAGCTGCGGCACGCGCGGGTCCGTGGGGATCGGCGCCCGCAGCGCGGCGGCCGGCGCTCGCGAGGCCGGATCGAGGCTCCTAGCCGGCCGGACGCGGTGAGCACTCTCGACCATGCCGGCTTGCTGCCCGCGATCGTCTTCATCTTCAGCCGGGCCGGGTGCGACGCCGCCGTACGGCAGTGCCTGCACTCCGGGTTGTGGCTGACCAATCCGGAAGACCGACCACGGATTCGCTCGATCGTCGAGCGGCGTACCTCGCAGATCCCCGAAGAGGACCTGACCGTCCTGGGATACGCCGAGTTCCTGCACGGCCTCGAGCGCGGCGTCGCGGCCCATCACGCCGGCATGCTGCCGGTCTTCAAAGAGGTCGTCGAGGAGCTGTTCGTCGAGGGCCTCGTCCAGGTCGTCTTCGCGACCGAGACGCTTGCGCTCGGCATCAACATGCCGGCTCGCAGCGTGATGCTCGAGTCGCTGGTCAAGTGGAACGGAGAGGCGCACGTCGACCTCACTCCGGGTGAGTACACCCAGCTGACCGGGCGGGCCGGTCGGCGCGGCATCGACATCGAAGGGCACGGGGTCGTCCTGTGGACCGGCGGGCTCGACCCTCGGCACGTCGCCAGCCTTGCCTCGACCCGTACCTACCCGCTGCGGTCGAGCTTCCGGCCGTCGTACAACATGGCCGTCAACCTGGTGTCCGACATCGGGCGGGCGGCGTCGCGAGAGCTGCTCGAGTCGTCCTTCGCGCAGTTCCAAGCCGATCGCGCCGTCGTCGGGCTCTCGCGCCAGGTCAGCCGCAACCACGAGGCACTCGACGGCTACGCGGAGTCGATGGCCTGCCATCTCGGCGACTTCGCGGAGTACGCCGAGCTGCGCCGGGCGCTGTCGGACCGTGAGGCCGACCTCTCGCGCGAGCGCTCCGCGCGACGTCGCGACGAGACGGTCGCGTCGCTGGAGGCGCTGACCGTCGGTGACGTGATCGACCTGCCCGGCGGTCGGCGTACCGGCCTCGCGATCATCATCGATCCGGACACAGGGGCCTCCGGGCCGCCGCGGCCGACCGTCGTGACCGTGGACCGGCAACTGAAGCGGTTGGCCGCCGGCGACTTCAACGCTCCGATCGAGGCGCTCGGAAGGGTGAAGGTGCCGAGGCGGTTCAACGCGCGCTCGCCGCAGGAGCGTCGCGACCTGGTGTCGAGTCTGCGCAACCTCGGCATCGAACGCCCGCCCGGCGGCAAGCAGCGTGCGGCCGCGGCTGACGACCTCGAGATCGCGCGGTTGCGGGCCGCGATCCGACGGCATCCCTGCCACGGCTGCGCCGATCGCGAGCACCATGCCCGTTGGGCCGAGCGCTACGACCGGCTGCGCCGGGACACCGAGGCCCTCGAGCGTCGCGTGGCGAGCCGGACCGGCACCCTCGGTCGGACCTTTGACCGCGTCTGCGACGTGCTCGAGCGACTGCGCTACCTCGACAACGACGCGATCACCCCGGCCGGCCGCTCGCTCGCCCGGCTCTACTCCGAGTCCGACCTGGTGATCGCCGAGTCGCTGCGGGTGGGCGCATGGGACGGCCTGGACCCGGCCGAGCTCGCCGCCGTGGTCTCGGCGCTCGTGTACGAGGCGCGACGCGATGACGAGCCCGCGCCGAAGCTTCCGCCCGGGCGCTGTCGAGAGGCCCTGAAGGCGCTCAACCGGTGCTGGGAAGAGCTGCACGGCGTCGAGACCGATGTCGGTGTCGACTTCCTGCGCGAGCCGGATCCCGGTTTCGCCTGGCTGGCGTGGCGGTGGGCGCGGGGTCACGCGCTCGACGCGGTGCTGCTCGACACCGCGATGGCTCCGGGCGACTTCGTCCGTGTGGTGAAGCAGATCATCGACCTGCTCGACCAGATCGCGGTCGCTTCCGCCGAGGACTCGCCGGTCGGGCGCACCGCGCGGCGCAGCGTCGAGGCGTTGCGGCGCGGCGTCGTCGACTACTCCTCGGTGGCCTGAGCCAGCGTCTGCACCACCCGTCGTACCGGACTGGCGATGCCCCAGCGTTCGGCGAGCTCGTCGAGCCGGTCCGGGTCCTTGGGTACGTGCGGCAGGAGGTCATCGACCCGCGGCACCGGTGCATCGGTCGCAACCCTCACCACGTCGATCGCACCGGCCAGATAGTCCAACGCCCCGAGCACCTTGGCCTGGCTTCCTTTCGGGAAGCCCTCGCCGTCGCCCGCCGCGGCTTCGACGACGGCGTCGATCGTGCCGAATCGGTTGATCAGTGCGGCCGCCGTCTTCTCGCCGACGCCGGGAACCCCGGGCAGCCCGTCGGACGGGTCGCCGCGCAATGTGGCGAAGTCCGCGTAGGCGCGACCTGGGATGCCGTAACGGCGGGTCACCTCGGCCTCGTCGACGATCTCGCGGTTGTTGACCCCCTTCGCGACGTAGACCACGCGGATCGGGACGCGGTCGTCGACCAGCTGGAACAGGTCACGGTCGCCGGTCACGATCTCGACCGGGCCGTCGGCCTGCTTGGCGAGCGTTCCGATGACGTCGTCGGCTTCGTAGTCGGGCGCTCCGACCCGCGCGATACCGATCGCGTCCAGCACCTCGCAGATCACGGGCACCTGCGGGCTGAGCTCGTCGGGCACCGCCTCCTCGATCCCGTCACTGTCGGGCGCAACCCGATGGGTCTTGTACGACGGCACCTTCTCGACCCGCCATGACGGCCGCCAGGACTCGTCCATCGCCGCCACCAGTTGGGTGGGGCGGCGGTCCTCCACCAGCCGGGCGATGTAGTCGAGCAGCCCGCGTATCGCATTGACCGGCTGACCGTCCGGCGAGCGGAAGGTGTCCGGGACGCCGTAGAACGCGCGGAAGTACAGCGACGCGGTGTCGAGGAGCAGCAGCATGTCGACCGTCAACCTAGCCCCCGGTTGCGACGCGGGCGCCGGGACGGCATTGTCAGGGCATGGCCGACGTGCTCGAGCTCCCTGAGCTCCCGACGACGTCACGGTGGTCGATCCGCTCCGAGGGCTGTTCAGTGGGCTCGGTCATGTCGGAGCTGTCGATCCCGGCGGGTTCTGAGCGCGGGGTGAGTGCGGTTAACCTGGCCTCGTGACCACCTCGACGACCGCACACGCAGCGCGCCTCGCAGCGGCTGCGACGGCGACCGCCGACGCCGGGATCGACGCCCTGCTTCTCACGTCCGGCGCGGATCTGCGCTATCTGACCGGCTACGCGGCTCTTCCGCTCGAGCGGCTGACCTGCCTCGTCGTTCCGGCCACCGGCGACCCGGTCCTGATCGTGCCTCGGCTCGAACACGCGGCCGCGATAGCGAGTGGTGCCGGTGAGGCGGTGAAGATCGAGAGCCACGAGGAAACCGACGACGCCTTCAGGATGGTGGCGCGGCTGATCGCCGACGCCGTCGGCCGGCCGGCCGGGACGATCGGGCTGGCCGACCGGATGTGGGCCGAGCAGGTCCTGCGGTTCCGGGACGCGATGCCGCAGGCCGAGCAGGTCCTCGCCGGCGTCGTGACCCGCCGGTTGCGAGTCCGCAAGCGGTCCGACGAGGTCGATGCGCTACGCCGCGCCGGCCAGGCCATCGACCGCGTGCATCAGCGGATGGGGGAGTGGCTTCGTCCCGGCCGCACCGAGGCCGAGGTCGGCCGCGACATCGCCGACGCGATTATCGCCGAAGGACACGAGACAGTGAACTTCGTGATCGTCGGCTCCGGCCCGAACGGTGCGAGCCCGCATCACCAACTCTCAGAACGCGTGATCGAACAGGGCGATCCGGTCGTCGTCGACATCGGCGGCGCAATGCCCGACGGTTACTGCTCGGACTGCACCCGCACGTATCTCGCCGGCGGCAAAGCGCCGAGTGAGTTCGCCGACTACTATACGGTGCTTCATGAAGCGCAGCTCGCTTCCTGCGCGAGCGTGCGCCCAGGGGTTTCGGCGGAGTCGGTCGACGCCGCCGCACGCGACGTCATCGCCGCGGCCGGGTACGGCGAGCTGTTCATCCATCGCACCGGTCACGGCATCGGGCTTGAGGAGCACGAGGATCCCTACATCGTCTCCGGCAACGACACGATCCTCGAGCCCGGCATGTGCTTCTCGATCGAGCCAGGCATCTACTCGCCCGGCCACCACGGGGCTCGGATCGAGGACATCGTCGTGGTCACAGACGACGGTGTTGAGCGGCTCGACACGATCGACCGCGACCTCGTCGTACTGGACGGCTGAGCGGCTTCATGGCCGTCGAGCGCGCCCTGCCCACCGACGAGGCGGGAGACCTGCTCGACCTGGTCCGCGAGCTCGCGCGGACGGAACTCGCACCGAACGCCGCCGACTTCGAGGCGCGTAAGGAGTTCCCGCGCGAACTCGTGCGGCTGCTCGGACGAGCCGGGCTGCTCGGGCTGCCCTATCCGGAGGAGTACGGCGGCGGCGAGCAACCGTATGAGGTCTACCTCCAGGTGCTCGAGGAGCTCGCCGCGAGCTGGGCCGCCGTCGCTCTGGCGGTGAGCGTTCACACCATGTCCTGTTATCCGCTCGCGCAGTTCGGCACGGAGGAGCAACGCAAGCGGTGGCTGCCCGACATGGTGGGCGGCGAGCTGCTCGGTGCGTACTGCCTGTCCGAGGCGCAGTCCGGCTCCGACGCCGCGTCGCTGCAGACCCGGGCCGGATCGGTCGACGGTGGCTACCTGCTGTCCGGGACCAAGGCATGGGTCACTCACGGTGGAGTCGCCGACTACTACCTGGCGTTCTGCCGGACGTCGGAGGACCGTCAACAGGGCATCTCGGCATTCCTGGTGCCGAGTGACGCGCCCGGCGTGAGTCCGCAGCAGCCCGAACGCAAGATGGGTCTCTCGTCATCTCCGACCGCCTCGGTCGCCTTCGACGACGTGCTCGTCGAGCCGGACCGGCTGATCGGGGCGGACGGCGCGGGCCTGCGGATTGCGCTGTCGGCGCTCGACAGTGGCCGGCTCGGGATCGCCGCAATCGCTACTGGCGTCGCGCAAGCGGCACTCGATGCGGCGATCGGCTGGGTCACGGAACGCGAACAGTTCGGTCAGCCGGTGGTGAACTTCCAGGGCGTCAGCTTCATCCTCGCCGACATGGCTACCGGCATCGAGGCTGCGCGGTCGACCTACCTCGCCGCCGCCCGGCGCCGTGACCGCGGGCAGCCGTTCGGCTCGCAGGCATCGATGGCCAAGCTGTTCGCGACCGACATGGCAATGAAGACCACGATCGACGCCGTCCAGTTGTTCGGCGGCTACGGCTATACGACCGAGTTTCCGGTCGAGCGCTACATGCGCGAGGCGAAGGTCATGCAGATCTTCGAAGGCACCAACCAGATCCAGCGCATGGTGATCGGGCGTCACCTCACTCGCTGATATCTCCCACTCGTGCTGAACCGCGGTATGCCGGCGGTCCGTGTCAACCGGTGAAGAGCCGAAACAGCCTTCGACCGCGAGAGGATGGCGCCATGGCGATCACCGCCGCCCTGCCTCGCGTGAACGAACGCCGCGTGGTCCTCCCGACCGTTGCCATCACAGCGCTCACCGCGTGGCTGGCCTGGCGTGGCTGGCTGGCGCTGCAGGGCTACGGTCCGCTGCGGTCCATCCACGACGGACAGGTCGAGCTGGCCGGGCCGGTCGTCCTCGGCTTCGTGCTCGTCGTCTTCCTCATCGAGCAGCTCGTTCCCGCCGAGCGGCACAAGGTGTTCGCACGCGGTCACGTTCTCGACGTCGGCTATCTGATCGCGCACGCAGTGGTCGTCGTACCCGTCATCATCCTGATCGGGTCCGGCTTCTCCTCGAGCCTGGCACGACTTGCGCCATGGCTGGTCCTGCCACGCAATGACGCGATCCCGCGATGGTGCTACGTCGCGCTCGCGGTCGTTGCGATCGACGCCGTCGACTGGCTCGCACACCTCGCCAACCACAAGCTGACGTCGCTGTGGCGGCTGCATGCGGTGCACCACTCGCAGGAGGAGCTGAGCATTCTCAGCACGTTCCGGACCCACCCGCTCGTGCACGTGAGCTTCGTCATCTCGGCGGTTCCGGTTCTCGCGTTCGCCGCGAACGGGGCGACGCCGGCGGCCATCCTCACCGCCTACGCGTGTCTCGGCGCGCTGCCGCACGCCAACGTCCGCTGGACCTACGGGCGGCTCGGCACCCTGCTCGTCAGCCCGGCCTACCACCGCCTCCACCACTCGCCAACCGGCCGCCTCGACATCAACCTCGGCACGGTTCTCACCGTCTGGGACCGGTTGTCGCGGCGCGCCATCGACCCGAGCGCGGAACGGATCGGTACGCCGACCGGCCTGTCGGGCCGGCCGATCCCTGTCGAGCAGGCGGGGGAGCGACCGCGCTTGCTGCACACCTTCGTTCAGCAGTGGGTGCAGCCCTTCGTCACCAACCAGGGAGTCCCGTCATGACCACGTCTTCCGAGATCACCCACCGGCACCGCACGATGGCCTCCGGCGGCCTGGCCGTGTGGGCGCCGTGCATCGCCGACGCCGTATTGATCTTGATCTCCGGGGAGATCCACTTCCACCTCTGGCGCGGGCCGTACCGGCACCTGACGGTCGGGCACATCAACGACCTGTTCCTGCTCCAGGTGATCGGTTGCCTCGTGGTTGCCATCGCCATCGTCGCGACCCGGCACCTCCTGACCGTCCTTGCCGGCGCAGGGTTGATGGCGGGCACGTTCATCGGCTTCCTCATCTCGCACTACCGGTCGGCCGGACTGTTTGGCTGGCACGACCCGTACACGACCAGCGACTCCAACTGGGCGCTCGCGGTCGAGATCGCGGCCACGGTGTTGTGCCTGGTGACCGCAGCCGTGCTGTGGCGGTCGTCGCGACCGTCCGCGAGCGCCTGACAGGGCCGAACGGGTGAACACCCCCGGGCCAAGAATGATCTTGACCCGACCCTCACCCGTGCGCCGACTCAAGACACCCTGGGCACCGACCGAATCGGTAGGTGTCGCCAGCAACCGCTGGGGACACACGGGACACGGTGATCCGAGCGACCCTCACCGGCATCCGGCGCGTCCACGCGCGGCGGGTGCACGGAGACAAACGGTCGCCTAGGTTGCTCGGGGAGTGAGTGGCGAGACCGGCCTGACCGGGTGGGCGACAAGCCCCAAAGGCGGGAGCACTCGATGCGCACGGTCCTGGACAGGTCGGCGGGGCGCGCCTCGTTCATCCTCGTCTGATCGAGGATGGTGGGCAGCGTGGCGTACCCCGCCGTACCCGTCCGAAATTCTGGCGGCCCGGTCCGGGCCATGCCCTAAGGTTTGCGTTCGTGGAGGACGTCGACCGAGCAATCGTCCGGCTGCTGAGCGAAGACGGCCGGCGCAGCTTCACCGACCTTTCTCGCGAGACCGGGCTGTCGGTGTCCGCTGTGCATCAGCGGGTCCGCCGGCTCGAGCAGCGCGGGGTGATCGAGGGCTACCGCACGATCGTCGACCCGGTCGCCCTCGGCCTCTCGCTGACCGCGTTCGTGTCGATCAAGCCGATCGACCCGAGCGCGCCGGACGATGCGCCGGACAAGCTGGCCCACCTCGGCGCGATCGAGGCCTGCCACAGCGTGGCCGGCGAGGAGAGCTACATCCTCAAGGTGCGGGTGGCGGGTCCGGCCGACCTCGAGCTGCTGCTGCAGGAGATCCGCGCGGCCGCGAACGTCTCGACCCGGACCACGGTCGTCCTGTCGACGCCGTACGAGGATCGACCGCTGAACATCTAGCCACGGTCGACCTCGACCTCGACCGAAGGTAGAGACCAAAGCCGCCAGCGCCGGCAGGCGTTTGTGGGCGTCCCCGGCGAAGGACCAGTGCGCACTGGCCCATTCGGGTAGTCGGCGGGGGAGTTCATGATCGTCGATCATGGGCCTGACCTGGCCTTCCCGACGTCTGCGCAGGTCAGGAGCGGGTTGACAGTCACCCGGGGGAAGTCGCTAGTTTGCCTGCCGTCCACCAAAGGGACGCCTGAGCGTCCGCAGTTCGACTCCTGTCGAACCGGCTGGCCGGCCGGCGCGTCGCGCGCACCCGCGACGCTGCCGGGCTGGGTGCCAGGTCCAGCCGGGCGACTGAAGCCGGACTCGCGGCACCCGGGCGCAGGTGCGGCTACTCGGGGAGGCCCGGGTGCCCAGTAGACAACGCTGGCGGGACGACGGCCGGTCGCCTCGCCAGCGGTCCGAAGGGCACCCGGGCCCTTCTCGTGCTCGGGACGCGGCGGCGTAACGGCGGCCGAGGCGTGATCTCGCCGAGACCTGAACGAGAGTTCCCGGTTGATACCGTTCGAGGACAGTGAACCGACGCCTTGCCCGGGCCGGCGCTGCGGTCGCGGCCGGCGTGGCGGTCTGGGTCACCTTCCCTCCGCTCGGCTTCTGGCCCGCGGGGTTGGTCGGCGTCGCGGGCCTGGCGCTCGTGCTCCGGGCACCGGCCAGCCGGCGGTGGACGGCGGTGCTGGGCTACCTGTTCGGGCTCGGCCTGTGGGTTCCGCTGCTGAGCTTCCTGCGCGGCTACGGTCTCGACGCGTGGTTCGGGCTGGCTGCGATCGAGTCGCTGTGGTTCCTCGGCCTCGCCCTCGCCCTACGTGTGGTCTTGCGGGGCCGCTGGTGGCCGCTGACGTCCGCGCTGGTGTGGGTCGGCCAGGAGTTCCTGCGGGACCGGGTTCCGTGGCAGGGCTTCCCCTGGGGCCGGCTCGCCTTCGGCCAGGCGAACAGCCCGCTGGTCCACCTCGCGGCCATCGGTGGTGCACCCCTGGTCACCTTCGCGGTCGCCCTGGGCGGGGGAGCGCTCGCCTACGTCGCCGCGACCCGGCGGCCGTCGGTACGGACGCTGGCAGCGGTTGCCGCCGTCGCCTTGGTCGTCGCCGGCCCGCTTGCGATCAGCCTGCCCACCGGCGGCACGTCGCGAGGGGGAGCACCGTCCTCGGTCGTGGTGGCCGCGATCCAGGGCAACGTCCCGCGGCTCGGGCTCGACGCCTTCGCCCAACGGCACGCGGTGACCGCGAACCACGCAGCCGAGACCGAGCTCCTGGCGCGGCGAGTAGCGGCCGGCGCCGCCCCGAAGCCCGACTTCGTGGTCTGGCCGGAGAACTCCGACGATCTCGACCCGCGCGTCGACGCCCAGTCCCGCCAGGACATCGAAGCCGCGGCGTCGGCGATCGGCGTACCGATGCTGGTCGGCGCCGTGCTCGACGGGCCCGGGCCGAACCACGTGCAGAACGCGGGGATCGTCTGGTCTCCGACGACCGGTCCCGGCCAGATCTACGTCAAGCGCCACCTGGTGCCGTTCGGGGAGTACCTGCCGTTCCGCGGGGTGCTCACCCGCCTGTTCCCCAAGTTCAAGCTGATCGCGAAGGACTTCGTCCCCGGGCACCGCCCCGGCGTCCTGCGGATCGGCGGGACCACCATCGGTGACACGATCTGCTTCGAGATCGCCGACGACACCGTGGTCCGCCAGGCCATCACCGGCGGCGGGCGGTTGCTCGTCGTCCAGACCAACAACGCGTCGTACGAGCACAAGGGGGACAGCGGGTACGGCGGGGAAACCGCTCAGCAGCTGGCCATCGCCCGGCTCCGTGCGGTCGAGCACGGCCGAGCGGTCGTGGTCGCGGCAACCAGCGGGGTGAGCGCGATGATCGCTCCCAACGGCCAGGTGCTGGCCCGCACCGGTGTGTTCGAGCCGGCCTACCTCGACCGGCGGCTACCGCTGCGCGACCCGCTCACCATCGCGGACCGGGTCGGCGCGTGGCCGGAGTGGATCCTGAGCGTCGCCGGCCTGCTGGCGCTGCTCGCCGGCCTCATCCGCCGACGGGGCAGGTCGACCGGGGAAAGTCTCGACCTACAGGTTAGGCAGACTTACGGGGGCGCGGCCGGAGCTCAGCCAGTCGCTCGTTGAGCACGTCCTCGAGGTCGTCGAGGGAACGCCGCTCGAGCAGCATGTCCCAGTGGGTCCGGGCCGGCTTGCCGGTCCGAGCCGGTGGGGCCTCGCCGTCGCGCAGCTGGGCGCTGGTGCCGCAGGTGCGGCACTCCCAAGTCGCCGGGACCTCGGCGTCGCTGGCCATCGGAAGTCGGGTCTCGTGGCCGTTCGGGCAGTCGAAGACGACCTCGCGGCGGGGCGCAAGGTCCGTGTCGCGGTCGGTCTCGTAGCTCGTCGTGCCGAGCCGGCTGCCGCGCAGAACTCGTTCAGCCATGTCGCCTCCTGGCGTTGTCGGCGCTTACCCCTTGCAACGCCATCAGGTAGTTCGTGGATTCCCACCACGTGGACCGACTATTCGGTCCTCGTGATCTAAGACGCGCGAGCCCGCTCGAGGGTTCGCTGTCGTGGGTCACGATGCGGTTGCAGTGCTCCTGACCCCAGAATACGGATAGCCGATAATGGACATTATGTCAGATCGAATGGATCCGGCAGAAACCCCCGCCGGGCAGGTCCCCCGCTAAGCGTGTCGTTGGACGAAGTCGGCGATCGCGTCGGCGAGCTCGAGCCCGCAGTCCTCTTGCAGGAAGTGCCCGCCGGTCAGGGTGATCTCCGGCTCGGCGGCCGCCGCCGGTACGACGGACCGCAGGATCCCGGCCATCGCCCCCGTGATCGGGTCGCCGTCGCTGAACGCCACCAAGAACGGCCGGTCCCACGCGGTCAGCCGCTGCCACGCCGTGCGGTTCGCCTCCGACGCGGGGTCGTCCGGTGTGGTCGGCACCAGGCCGGGCATCGCGCGTGGGCCGGCCTTGCTCGCCTCGTCCGGGAAGGGCGCGTCGTACGCCGCCCGGTCCGCATCGCTCAGACCGGCCTTGCATCCGGAGCCGACGAAGCGGCCGACGTCGAGCTCCGGCGCGGTCCGGACCGCCTCGCGGAAGCGCAGCCACACCTCCGGCATTGCCTGGTCGCCGGTCGGCAGACCGGTGTTGGCCGCGACGATGCGGTCGACCAGGCCGGGATTCTCGGTGGCCAGCCGCAGCCCGATCAGGCCGCCCCAGTCCTGCCCGACGAGCGTGACACCGGTCAGGCCCAACCGGTCGGCTACCGCTTCCCGCACCCAGGCCACGTGCCGGGCGTAGCTGTGATCAGCCACCTCGGCCGGCTTGTCGGAGCGGCCGAAGCCGACCAGATCGACAGCGACGCTGTGCAGCCCGCGCTCGGCGAGCCGGGCCATGACGTGCCGGTAGAGATAGGACCAGCTCGGCTCGCCGTGCAGGAGCAGGATCGCCGATCCCTCACCGGGCCCGGCCTGGTACGTCGCCACCCGCAGCGCTCCCCCGTCGCTGTCGGAAACCTCGACGTAGCGCGGCGCATACGGGAACGCCGCTGTCGTTGCGACGAACCGATCCTCTGGCGTTCTTAACGTGTTCACCTGGTGAAGTGTCGCAAACGGAGTAATGGCGGGTGAGCCATGCGCACAGCCGGTCACCCCCAACTAGTCATCCACAGTTGGTCAACACTCCCTATCGGGTGGCCCGGGATCCGCGCCGAGAATCGTGAATGACGGCATCGCCCGATGCCGGTGATGAAGACGAACCGGAGGCACATCATGTGCCGGCACACCCCTCAGTGCCCGTCCTCCGAGGCGGTCGACCGCGACGCTGCGCGCGTGGTCTCGAGCCACCCGGAGCAGGGCTGGAGCCTGCTGTGCAACGGGGTCGTGTGCTTCGACGACGAGGGTGACCTGCTGCCGGACGGCCGGGCCATCGAGCCGCAGCGGCTGCGTCTGTCGTTGGCCGGCGCCTCAGCCGCCTGACCGACCGCGTCGCCTACTCCGCGTAGGCCTCCACCGGCGGGCAGCTGCACATCAGGTGCCGATCGCCGTATCCCTGGTCGATCCGCCGCACCGGCGGCCAGTACTTGTCCTGGCGCACGTCTGAGGTCGGATAGGCCGCCAGCTCCCGGTCGTACGGCGAGCTCCACTTGCCGAGCAATGACGCCGCCGTGTGCGGCGCACCCCGCAGGGGGTTGTCCTCGGCCGGCCACTCCCCTGACCCGACCCGGTCGATCTCGCCCTTGATCTCGATCATCGCCGCGCAGAACCGGTCGAGCTCGACCAAGCTCTCCGACTCGGTCGGCTCGATCATCAAAGTGCCGGCTACCGGGAACGACATCGTCGGCGCATGGAAGCCGTAGTCGATCAACCGTTTCGCGATGTCCTCGACCGTCACGCCGGTCGCCTTCGTGATCGGCCGCACGTCGACGATGCACTCGTGGGCCACCAAGCCGCTCGGCCCGCGATAGAGCACCGGGTAGTGCTCACCGAGCCGCCGGGCCAGGTAGTTCGCCGACAGCAGCGCGACCTTGGTCGCCTCGGTGAGCCCGTCCGGCCCCATCAGCCGGATGTAGGCCCACGGGATCGGCAGGATGCCGGCCGATCCCCAGGGCGCGCCGGCGATCGGTCCGATGCCCGTCTCCGGACCCGCTTCCGGCACCAGCGGGTGGTTCGGCAGGTACGCCGAGAGATGCGCGCGCACGCCGATCGGTCCCACGCCCGGGCCGCCACCGCCGTGCGGGATGCAGAACGTCTTGTGCAGGTTGAGATGAGACACATCGGCGCCGAATCGACCTGGCCGGGCCAGCCCGACAAGCGCGTTGAGGTTCGCGCCGTCGACGTAGACCTGCCCGCCCGCTTCGTGCACGAGTGCGCACAACTCGGTGATCCCCGGCTCGAACACGCCATGCGTAGACGGGTAGGTGACCATGATCGCGGCGAGCGAGCCGGCATGCGTCTCGATCTTCGCCCGCAGGTCGTCGAGGCTGACGTTGCCGTCCTCGTCGCAGGCGACCACGACGACCTGCATCCCGGCCATCGTTGCGCTCGCGGCGTTGGTGCCGTGCGCCGAGGACGGGATCAGGCAGACGTTGCGGTGCGTCTCGCCGCGGTCCCGGTGGTAGGCGCGGATAGCCAGCAGGCCTGCGAGCTCGCCCTGCGAGCCGGCGTTGGGCTGCAGCGAGACCGCGTCGTACCCGGTGATCTCGGCCAGCCAGGTCTCGAGGTCCGCGATGATCTCGAGGTGGCCACGCGCCTGATCGAGGGGGGCGAACGGATGGATCCCGGCGAACTCCGGCCAAGTGATCGGCTCCATCTCGACCGCCGCGTTCAGCTTCATCGTGCAGGAGCCGAGCGGGATCATCGTGCGGTCGAGGGCGAGGTCGCGGTCCGACAGCCGACGCAGGTAGCGCATCATCTCGGTCTCTGACCGGTGGTCGTGGAAGACCGGGTGGGTCAGGAACTCACCGGTCCGGCGCAGATCTCCGGGGATGGAGTCGTCGGCGCTGCTCTGATCGTCGGAGGGCGCGATCCCGAAGGCCTCCAGAACCGCCGTCACGTGCGCGGCTGTAGTGCACTCGTCGCACGTGATGCCGACCGAGTCCGCATCGACCCGGCGCAGGTTGATGCCGCGATCGAGCGCGGCGCCGACGATCTCGTCGGCGCGACCCGGCACCCTGGCGGTGACCGTGTCGAAGAACACCTCGGCGGACAGCTCGACGCCGCCGCCGCGAAGGCCGCGGGCGAGGCCGGTGGCATGGCGGTGCACGCGTCCGGCGATCGCGGTCAGACCCTCGGGCCCGTGGTAGGACGCATACGCCGCCGCCATGACGGCGAGCAGCACCTGCGCCGTACAGATGTTGCTGGTCGCCTTCTCGCGCCGGATGTGCTGCTCGCGGGTCTGCAGCGCCAGCCTGTACGCCGGCGCGCCGTCGGCATCGATGCTGACCCCGACCAGCCGGCCGGGTAGGCCGCGTTCGAGGCCGGACCGGACCGCCATGAATCCGGCGTGCGGGCCGCCGAAGCCGAGCGGCACGCCGAAGCGCTGGGCGGACCCGACCGCGATGTCGGCACCCCACTCTCCCGGCGCACGAAACAGCGTCAGTGCCAGCAGGTCGCTCGTGACGGCGACCAGCGCGTCGCGCCCGTGGGCACTCTCGACGAT
>DATJSI010000041.1 GCA_035504215.1 Mycobacteriales bacterium | reverse complement strand
CCCGTCCCATCTCGAGACCGTGGACCCGGGCGTCGAGGGCATCGCGCGCGCGAAGCAGGACGTCATCAACCGCGGCGAGGGCGGCTTCACCGTCCTGCCACTGCTGATTCACGGTGATGCGGCGTTCGCCGGGCAGGGCGTGGTCGCCGAGACGCTCAACCTCTCGCAGCTGCGCGGCTACCGCACCGGCGGCACGGTTCACGTCGTCATCAACAACCAGGTCGGCTTCACGACCTCACCCGCAAGCGCCCGCTCGAGCGTCTACTCGACCGACGTCGCGCGGATGATCCAGGCACCGATCTTCCACGTCAACGGCGACGACCCCGAAGCCGTCGTACGCGTTGCGGAGCTGGCCTACGACTTCCGCCAGGCGTTCAAGAAGGACGTCGTCATCGACATGCTCTGCTACCGCCGCCGCGGGCACAGCGAGGTCGACGAGCCGAGCTTCACGCAGCCGGTGATGTACGACCTGATCGACGCGAAGCGCAGCGTGCGCAAGCTCTACACCGAGTCGTTGATCGGTCGTGGCGACATCAGCGTCGAGGAGGCCGAGGCGGCGCTGCGCGACTACCAGGGCCAGCTCGAGAAGGTGTTCAGCGACAGCCGGGACACCAGCCGCGGGTCGCTCGAGGCACCCGCCGAGCCGACCGTCGAGACCGATCCGGATACGGCGATCACGGCCGAGACGCTGAAGGCGATCGGTGACAGCCAGGTCTCGATGCCCGACGGGTTCGAGGTACACCCGCGCCTGCTGCCGCAGCTGGAGAAGCGGGCGGCCATGGTCACCGAGGGTGGCATCGACTGGGCGATGGGCGAGCTGATCGCGATCGGCTCGCTGCTGCTCGACCACCGGCCGGTCCGACTGGCCGGGCAGGACACCCGTCGCGGGACGTTCGGCCAACGGCACGCCGTCGTCGTCGACCGGCGGACCGGCGAGGAGTACACGCCGCTCGCGCACCTCTCGGACGACCAGGCGACGTTCTACGTCTATGACTCGCTGCTCTCGGAGTACGCCGCGATGGGCTTCGAGTACGGCTACTCCGTCGCGCGCCCCGACATGCTGGTGGCGTGGGAGGCGCAGTTCGGCGACTTTGCCAACGGCGCCCAGTCCGTGGTCGACGAGTTCGTGGCACCCGGCGAGGCGAAATGGGGCCAGCGCTCCAGCGTCGTGCTGTTGCTCCCCCACGGCTACGAGGGCCAGGGACCCGATCACTCCTCGGCGCGCATCGAGCGCTATCTCTCACTGTCCGCCGAGGACAACTGGACGATCGCGATCCCGAGCACACCGGCCAACTACTTCCACCTGCTGCGCCGCCAGGTGCTCTCCGACCGGCACAAGCCGCTCATCGTCTTCACGCCGAAGTCGATGCTGCGGCTGCGCGCGGCGACGTCGATGCCGCAGGAGTTCACCTCCGGTCGCTGGCAGCCCGTGCTCGCCGACCCGCACGGCCCGGATCCCGCGTCGGTCACGAGGGTGCTGCTCTGCAGCGGCAAGATCGGCTACGACCTCATGCGTCACCGCGAAAAGTCCGGCGCGACCGACACCGCGATCATCCGGGTCGAACAGGTCTACCCGCTGCCGGTCGCCGAGATCGTCGCCGCCGTATCGGCGTACCCGTCGATGGAGCAGCTGACCTGGGTGCAGGAAGAGCCGGAGAACCAAGGCGTCTGGCCCTACATAGCGGTGAACCTTCCCGCGCACCTGCCGCTCGGCACCTTCTTGCGGCAGGTCTCGCGGCCGGCCGCATCCGCACCGGCGGGGGGCTCGCAGAGCAAGCACGACGCCGAGCAGTCCCGGCTGCTCGAGGAAGCCTTCGGCTGACCCGCCGATGTATTTCACCGACCGCGGGATCGAAGAGCTTGGTCAACGGCGCGGCGAGGAGTCGGTGACGCTCGGCTGGCTTGCCGAGCGGCTGGCGACGTTCGTCGACCTCAACCCGGAGTTCGAGGTGCCGGTCGAGCGGTTGGCCACCTGGCTGGCCCGGGCGGACGACGAGGACGACTGAGAGCGCCGGGCCCGACGGCGCTCCTACGGCGTCAGCACGACCTTGCCGAAGATGTCGCCGGCCAGCAGCCGGGCGAACCCGTCCCGCGCATCGGCGAGCGCGAAGGTCGAGTCGATCTCCGGACGGACCCCGGTCGAGACGAGGAACGCCAGCATCTGCTGGAGCTCGGTCCGGGTGCCCATCGTCGACCCCAGCACGTCGATCTGCAGGAAGAACAGGCGCGGCAGGTCGATGACCGGTCGTGGCCCGCTGGTCGAGCCGCTCACCACGATGCGGCCACCGGGGCGAGTGCACTTGAGCGAGTGTGCGAAGGTCGCCTCGCCGACCGTCTCGAGCACGACATCGACCCGCTCGGGCAGCCGCGCGCCGTCTTCGAAGACCTGCTCAGCGCCGAGCTCGAGCGCCTTCGCGCGCTTCGCCTCGGAGCGCGAGGTCACCCACATCCGCAGGCCGGCCGCGCGACCGAGCGCAATCGCGGCGGTCGAGACCCCGCCGCCGGCACCCTGCACGAGCACGGTCTGCCCGGGCTGGGCGGCGGCCCGGGTGAACAGCATCCGGTACGCCGTCAGCCACGCCGTCGACACCGAGCCGGCCTCGGCCCAGGACAGCTCGGCCGGCTTCGCGACGACGTTGCGGGCCGGCACCGTCACGGTCTGCGCGAGCGTGCCGGGGTAACGCTCCGAGAGCAGTGTGCGGCGCGGATCCAGCGTCTCGTCACCGCGGCCGCTGTCGGCATCGGCGACGACGGAGTGGACGACCACCTCACGACCGTCGGAGGTCACGCCCGCGGCATCGCACCCGAGGATCATCGGCAGCTTGTCCGCGGCCAACCCGACCCCGCGCAGCGAGAACAAGTCATGGTGGTTCAGCGCGGCCGCGCGCACGCTGACGGTGACCCAGCCATCGGCTGCCACCGGGTCGTTGACCTCGCCGACCTCGAGCGCGGAGAGCGGGTCATCGGCGCAGATCCTGGCAGCGTAGGCAGCGAGCACGTCGAGACCCTATCCAGCCCGCTCGGCGACCGGCGCGATCTTGGTGGATCGCACCGCGCCCGGCCGCGGCCAGATGCGCGCCAGCACGACACCGCGCACCGCCGTGGGCGGGAGCGCGCCGAGCGTTCGGCTGTCCGTGCTCGCTAGCTCGTTGTCGCCCTCGACGCGAATCCGGCCGTCGGGCTCGATCGCGACCAGTCGCTTGACCGCCAGCGGCCGGTCGGGGAGGGCGACCAGCACGACTCTCCCGACCGCCGGCGTACGCCGCGGAACCCGAAGCCAGACCAGGAGCCGGTCACCGGCCCGCAGTGCCGGCACCATCGACGGCCCGGCGACGACGGCCCGGCGTAACGGCCAGTGCCGCTCCCCGATGTGTAGTCCGACAACCACGCGGAATAGTGTCCTTGGAGATCATGAACTCACAACGGGAGGACCTCATGTCGCGTCGGACCCACGCGCCGCGCCTCGTCGTCTCGGCTCACTGCGACCTGCCGTGCGGCGTCTACGACCCCGCGCAGGCCAGGATCGAGGCCGAGTCCGTGAAGGCGATCATGGAGAAGTACCAGGACAACGACGACCCGGTCTTCCGCACTCGCGCCCTGCTGATCAAGGAACAGCGTGCCGAGCTGGTGAAGCATCACCTGTGGGTGCTCTGGACCGACTACTTCAAGCCGCCGCACTTCGAGAAGTACCCCCAGCTGCACCAGCTGTTCAACGAGGCGACCAAGCAGGCGGGCGCCGCCGGCGGCAAGGGCAAGGTCGACCCGGCGGACGGGCAGAAACTGCTCGACCAAATCGCCGAGATCGAGAAGATCTTTTGGGAGACCAAGCAGGCATAATCAACCACCGCGGACAACTCATGATCAAACGGATGGGGTCTCCCCATTCCCGACCACGGTGGGAGCCTGCGTGACCAACGCGCCTGAGGTCGCCGGCGCACCGAACACGGCACCCGACGACGTCGTCGTTATCACGCTGCCCGCGGACAGCGCCTACCTGTCGGTCCTGCGTACGGCGACCGCCGGGCTGGCCGCGCGGCTGAACTTCACGATCGACGAGATCGAAGATCTGCGAATCGCAGTGGACGAAGCGTGCGCCATGTTGCTGCCACAAGCAGTGTCAGGCGCCGATATCACGTGCGAGTTCCGGCTCGAGGACGGTTCGATCCGGGTGGGCGTGAGCGTGCTCACCGACGACGGCGAGGAGCCGTCGCGGGACACCTTCGCCTGGACAGTGCTGGCGGCACTCGCCGGCGAGGTCGACAGCACCGTCGACCCCGACCGGCGCGTGACCATCACGCTGCGCAAGCACGGGAGCGGAACGACCCGGTGAGCGCGGACGCCGCAGCCGAGTCCACACCGGCCACCGGCGAAGCCGCAGTGGAGATCGAGCACGACAGCGACCGTCGCGTGGCCGACCGGGCGCACACCCGCGAGCTGTTCGACGAGCTGGCGTCGCTGGCCGAGGACGATCCCCGCCGCCGGCAGATCCGCGACGAGCTGGTCGAGCTGCACCTGCCGCTCGTCGAGTACCTCGCCCGCCGCTTCCGCAACCGCGGCGAGCCGCTCGACGACCTCGTCCAGGTCGCGACCATCGGCCTGATCAAGTCGATCGACCGGTTCGACATCGAGCGCGGGGTCGAGTTCTCGACCTATGCGACCCCGACCATCGTCGGGGAGATCAAGCGGCACTTCCGCGACAAGGGCTGGGCGATCCGCGTCCCGCGCCGGCTGCAGGAGCTCAAGCTCGCCCTCAACAAGGCGACCGGCGAGCTGTCCCAGCGCAACGGCCGGTCACCGACCGTCGCCGAGCTGGCCGAGCACCTCAACCTGAGCGAGGAGGACGTGCTCGAAGGCATGGAGTCGGCGAACGCCTACTCCGCGATCTCCCTCGACGCCCCCGACCTCGCCGATGAGGACTCACCTGCCGTGTCCGACTCGCTCGGCGAGCTCGACGAGGCACTCGAGGGCGTCGTCTACCGCGAGTCATTGAAACCGTTGCTCGAGGCGCTCCCGCCACGCGAGAAGACGATCCTGATGCTGCGCTTCTTCGGCAACATGACGCAGTCGCAGATCGCGGCCGATCTCGGGATCTCGCAGATGCACGTGTCCCGGCTGCTCGCCCGAACGCTCGCCCAGCTGCGCGAAGGCTTGCTGGTCGAGGAGTAGCCGACACCGGGTTCGGCTCAGATGCCGCCCAGTGCGGACCGGCTCGACGGCATGGACGCGGCGACGAAGGTGGCCACGCCGGCCACGATCAACAGCAGGGCGAGCGCGGTCAGCGTGTGCAGCTGGCCGAGCCCGATCACGACCGCGAAGAAGGCCACCATGTACGTCGGCGTCTGCGCCCAGCGCCTGGTCCGCCAGAGTCCGCGCGCGGCGAAGCCGACCCCGCCGGCATAGATCAGGACCACGACACCGAGCAGGATCGCCGTACCCCGGTCGTGGGGATGCCCGACGAGTGTGCGCACCAGCTCGACCGCTCCCCAGGCACCCAGCCCGACGGCCTGAGCGGCCACCAGGGCGGCCGTGACCGTGAGCGCGCGAGGTCGTTCCATCAGGTCGCGAGACTACGTCGCGGCCGGGGTGTCCGATCGGCCGACGGATATCCTGCGCGGGTGCACGCGTTGCTGGTCGTCAACCCGAAGGCGACCGCGACATCGGAGCGCGAACGCGACATTCTGTGCCGCGCGCTGGGCAGCGACCTGAAGCTCGACGTGGTCCAGACCAACCACCGCGGGCACGCCATCGAGCTCGGCCGGCAAGCGGCGGAGTCGGGCCTCGACCTCGTCGTCGTGCTCGGCGGCGACGGCACCATCAACGAGATCGTCAACGGGCTGCTCGGACCGGGTCTCGAACCGGCGCCTGACACGCCCGCGCTGGCCGTCGTACCGGGTGGCAGCACCAACGTCTTCAGCCGCGCGCTCGGCATCGCCAACGACCCGGTCGTCGCGACCAGCGAGCTGCTCGACTCGCTGCGAGCCGGACGGAGCCGGCGGATCGGCCTCGGCCGGGTGGACGAGCGCTGGTTCACCTTCACCGCCGGGCTCGGCATCGACGCGGACGCGGTCCGCCGGGTCGAACGAGCGCGGCAGAAGGGTCGCGCACCCACCCCGAGCCGCTACGCGCGCGCCACGCTGCGCAGCTTCTACGCGATGGACCGCCGCAACCCGGCGCTGACGCTCGAGCGCCCAGGGGCCGACCCGGTTCCGGGGCTGTTCCTCGGAATCGTCGCGAACACCGCGCCCTGGACCTACTTCCGCTCCCGACCGATCGTCCTCACCCCCGACGTCACCTTCGACTCCGGCCTGGACCTGGTCGCGATGCGGCGGATGCGGCTACCAGGAACCCTGTGGGCAGCCAGCGGCATGCTCACCGAGCGCGGTATCCGGGGCCGGTGCACCGAGGTGTTCACCGACCTCGCCCAGTTCCGGCTCACCTCGGAGGTGGCCCTGCCGCTCGAGGTCGACGGCGACTATCTCGGCGAGGCGGTCGGGGCCGTCTTCCGCTCGGTGCCGGGAGCGCTGCGGGTCGTCGCCTGAGCGTGGCGGTGTGACCTTTCCCACACGACGGATCCGGACATTCCGTCTGTGTCGCCTTGATCGCATCCGGTCGACGACCTAGCGTCGAAGCGGCTCTGGACAGCCCTGCGGCAAGGCAATAGCGTCGCAGGAATCCGGTCGTCAATTGACGATCGGAGTGGTCCGGACCACTTCGTGAAACTGTTCACAAAGTGTTGCGAACAGGCAAGCGGGGTAGCCACACCACCGGCAGACCTGCGGGCGAGCCGCGACGGAAGGACGACGGGATGGATTGGCGACACCGGGCCGCCTGCCGGGACGAGGATCCGGAGCTGTTCTTCCCGATCGGCACCACCGGGCCGGCCCTGCGCCAGGTGGACGAGGCCAAGGCCGTGTGCCAGCGCTGCGACGCGATCGAAGAGTGCCTGATCTGGGCCCTCGACAGCGGGCAGGATGCCGGCGTCTGGGGCGGCCTCGACGAGGACGAGCGGCGCGCGCTCAAGCGCCGCCGGGTCCACAGCGCCCTGCGCACGGCATAGCCCGAATCAGTAGGCCTAGCCGGATCAGTACGGCCTAGCCGCATCAGCCCGAGGCTTCACCCGCTGACCGAGGCAGCTCGATCACGGCGATCGTGCCGCCGCCTTCGCGCCGACGGAGGCGCAGGACGCCATCGAGTTCGCTCTCGACCAGCGTCTTGACGATCGCCAGGCCGAGCCGGTCCGAGCGCTCAACGGCGAATCCCTCGGGTAGCCCACCCCCC
>DATJSI010000040.1 GCA_035504215.1 Mycobacteriales bacterium | reverse complement strand
CCTCACACCACAACCCGCACCCGCGCTCGGCCACGGCCGGAGCCGCCGGCTGATGCGCCGTGACGCCGGCGCGCGCGCCGCCCCCCGACTTCTCGAGCTCTCGCGCCTGCCGGCAGGCGTGCTCGACGATGCGGGCGACGTCCCGCACGGACGAGGTCGCCGCGCGGGCGGCACTTCGACCGACCACCGCGCGAACCATGACCTGGACGGCGCTCAGGTCCTGCGGCTGGTGCACCCGCGCACCCGCGAAGCGGAGCACCGACGCAGTACGTCCGGCGACGAAAACCTCGAGGGCATCGGCATCGGACGCCGCCAGCGCCGCGGCCAGGAGCTCCTCGGCACGCTCCGCCCCGACCGGCGCGGACATCGCGTGCGTCATGCCGCGATCCCGGTCTGCACCTGCCGCACCAGCGTCGGCGCCGCACCGTGCGCGAGAAAGCCCCACTGCTTCGGCTCTCCCTTGCCGCACGGCAGCCCGAAGGTCCGGAACGTCTCGGGACCGCCGACCGCCTCGACGGATCCCCAGAACTGTGGCGTGATCCCGCCGTAGGAGAAGTTGCGCAACAGCCGGCCACGCCGGCCACCCCGCACCTCCCACGCGACCTCGGTCCCGAACTGGAAGCTCCACCGCCGGCTGTCGATCGACCAGCTGCGGTTGTCGTCGAGGTAGTAGCCCTCGCCGAGCTGGTCGAGCAGCTCGTCGACGGAGCCTTCACCCGGCTGCAGGTAGACGTTCGTGGCGAAGCACACCGGCGGTGCGGACCAGCCGTCCGCGCGAGCCGCTCCGGTGGAGCGCCGGCCGGCGCGCGCCGCGCTGTCCCGGTGCGAGAGGAACTCCCGCAGCACGCCCGACTCGATCAGGTCGACGCCGTACGCCGGTGTGCCCTCGTCGTCGAACCCGAAGCTGCCGCGGGTGCCTGGCACCGTGGGGTCGGCGCGGATCGTGACCGCAGGCGAGCCGTAGACCAGCGAGCCGGCCGAGGCGAGCTCGACGAACGACGCGCCCGCGAAGTTCCGCTCGTCCCCGAGCACGCGGTCCAGCTCGAGCGCATGGCCGACCGACTCGTGGATCTGCAGCGCCATCTGTGCCGGACCGATCACCAGGTCGGCCACGCCCGGTGGCGCGGTCGGCGCGGTGAGCAACGTCACGGCCTCGGCGCCGACCCGCGCCGCGTTGGCCACCAGATCGAGCTCGGCGAGGTACTCCCAACCGCGTGCGGAGGTGTCGCCGTGGAAGGAGTTGGGATAGCTGCGTCGCTGCACCTCGCCGTCGGCCGCCGCGACCGCGAGCAGCCCGCCGCCGGTCTCGACCAGGTGCTGGTCCTGCGCCGAGCCCTCGCTGTTGGCGAGGTAACGGTGCTGGCGCTTCGCGTTCACCCCGGCTTGCGCACGCACCACCCGCGCGTCCTCGGTCGCGGCCGAGAGAACCTGCTCGAGCAGGGCCTCCACCACCGACACCGGTACGCCGAAGGGATCTTCGACGACCGCGGTCGAGTAGCTGCCGGCGGCCGGCGGCTCGGCCGGAAGCCGAAGCCGGTGACGGGTCGCGCCGGCCGCCGCCCGCGCGATCGCGACCGCGGCCCCCGCCGCCTCGACGGCGGTCGACCCGGACTCCAGCGGACGGCCGGCGAATCCCCAGACCCCGTCGACCAGTACCCGCACGGCGATGCCCAGGTCGTGCTCGATCCGGCGATCCGCTGCCGACCCGAGAACCGTGTAGTGCCGCAGCTCCTCGCACTCGACGACCCGGGCCTCCGCGAAGCTCGCCCCGTTCTCGGTCGCAACGGCAAGCGCGGCCTCGAGGAGTGGCCGGGCATCGGCCGGTTCGCGCATCGCGCCCCAGTCATGGGCGGTGGCGGGCGCGGCGAGCGCCCGCTCAGTCATTCGTGACGAGCGGGAAGTCCACCCACCGGCGCTCGCGGAAAGACGCCTCGAACGCGTTGATGGTCTCCTGCACGAGCGCGCCCTGCGCGAAGTCGCCCTGCGGCGTGGCGTCCGGATCGAGGATTTCTGAGGCGAAGTCGGCGACCAGGTTCGTGTAGAACAGCTCCGGCCACGGGTCGCGACTGGTCATGCCGGTGGGGAAGAATCGCTCGGGGATCTCGCGCTCCTCGAACTCGACCTCGTTCTTGGTCGCGGTCTTGATCGTCTCGCAGATCCCGCGCTCCTCGACCAGCCGGACGATGATCGCGCCCTCGGAGCCGTAGATCCGCACCTCGATGCCCGGGTAGTTGCCGACCGTGACGTACGACGACTGGACGGACGCGATCGCGCCGCTGCCGAACTCGCACACCCACATGTCGCCGTCGTCGATGTTCATCCGCTGCATCCGGCCGGTCGAGCGCACGACGCGCTCAGGGACGAAGTTGCGCATCGTGCCGACCACGCTGGTCAGCGGCGCGTCCAGCCACCAGTGCATGATGTCGATCACCGGTGCGCCGTACCCCTCGATCGACGACACCTCGATCTTCCCGTCGGTGCTCGGGTTCCGGTCGGTCTGTCGCAGCGGCGTCGACGGGTCGATCCACTGGCTGTTCTGCTCGTAGGCGTTGAGCATGTAGGGCTGGCCGACGAACCCCTGGTTGATCAGCTCGGTCGCGTACATCACCGCCGGCGAGTAGCGGAACGTGAAGCCGAGCTTGGTCCGCAGGCCCTTGTCGAGGGCGAGCGCCGAGGCGCGCCGGGTCTCGCGGTAGTCGGAGTGGACCGGCTTCTCGCACAGCACGTGCTTACCGGCCTCGAGCGCCGCGTAGGAGACCTCGAAGTGAGCGTCGTTGCCGGTGGCCACGTCGACCACGTCGACGTCCGGGTCGGCGAGCGCGTCGCGGTAGTCGAGGTGGCGGCGCTCGATCCCGAACTGCTCGCCCGCCGCGGCCAGCGCGTCGGCGTCGCTGTCGACCAGCGCGACGACCTCGACCCGGTCGTCACGCAGCCAGCCCGGGATGTGCGCCCGGCAGGCCCACCGGCCCGCGCCCACCATCGCCACCCGCAGCTTGCCGTCGCTCACCTACGCCTCGATTCCTGCGCCGGATGGAGTTTGTCGGTTGTCGACAATGTGCATCACCTTGTCGCCCCCGCTCGCCCGTGTCAAGCCACCTGCCGGTTCAGTAGCCGGCGACCGGGTCGAACCGGTTGCGCAGCGGCTGGCCGGCCCGATAGCGGTCGAGGTTGTCGCAGAACAGCTCGACGATGGTGGCGTTCTCGGTGACCAGCGTCGAGGCGGAGTGCGGCGAGATCAGCACGTTGTCCATGCCCCACAGGGGGGAGGCGATCGGGAGCGGCTCGGTGCTCGTGACGTCCAGCGCCGCCCCGCCGAGGTGGCGCCGGGCGAGCGCATCGATCAGCGCCGGCTCGTCCACCACCTGGCCGCGGGCGATGTTGACCAGGATCGTGCCGGCCGGCATCGCGGCCAGCTCGCTCGCGCCGATCAGCCCCTCGGTCTCGGCCGTGAGCGGCGTGCAGAGCACCACGATCGAGCAGTGCGGCAACAGCTCACCGAGCCGGTCGGTCGACCCGATCCGGGACGCCGCCGCCAGCTCGTAGTGGTGCCCCGGGCGGCCGGCGCCCCACACCTCGACGCCCATCGCGGCCAGCACCGCGGCCACCTGCCGGCCGATGCTGCCGAGCCCGACCACGAGCGCGCGGCGGCCGGCGAGCGCGCCCGCGGCGTAGCGCTCCCACCGCTTCTCGGCCTGCATGCGTTCGAGGTACGGGATGTCCTTGACGAAGTGCAGCACGCCGGCGAGCACGAACTCGGCGAGCGGGACCGCGTGCACGCCGGCAGCAGTCGTGAAGGCGATCCCGGCGTCAGCGATGCCCAGCCGCTCGACGTACCCGCCGATCCCCGCACTCGTCGCCTGGACCCAGCGCAGCTCGGGCGCCCGGGCCGGCAGGTGCGCCGGGTCCCGCCAGTCGAAGTCGAAGCAGATCTCGGCTCCGGCGAGCAGCGCGTCCCAGTGCGCGAGCTCGGCGGCGGAGAGTTCGCGTACGGCGCCGCCGTGGTCGCAGGGGTAGCGCGGGACGGGCAGCAGCTCCGGTACGTCGATGACGTCGAGGTCGGGCTGCGCCAGCCGGATCCGCTCGACCAGGTCCGGCTCGAGGTAGGAGCACACCAGCAGCCGTCCAGATCCGCTCACCCGACGACTCCTTCCCGGACTCGCACATCCTGCCCTGACCGAACTGCCTTGACCGAAATTGTCGGCAGTCTACAATCGACCGTCGCAGCGGGTGCCGAACCGGGCAGCGACGAGCAACAGCGGAGGCGGCGTGGGGCGCTACGACGACCGGGTGGCGGTGGTCACCGGTGGAGCGAACGGCCTCGGACGCGCCATCGTCTCCGGTCTGGTCGACGAGGGCGCCCGGGTCGCCGTGGTCGATTTGGTTCCTGCGAAGGCCTTCGCCGGGCACGACGCGGTCCGCAGCCACACCGGCGACATCGGCGATCCCGAGCTCGTCCCGGGCGTCATCGCCGACACCGTCAAGGAGTGGGGCAAGGTCGACCTGCTGGTCAACGACGCCGCCGAGTACCCCAACGGGCGGCTGTTCGAGATGTCGCTCGCCGAGTGGCAGAAGGTCTTCGCCGTGAACGTGTTCAGCACGGTCGCGGCGATCCGCGCGTTCGCCGAGCACTGCATCGGCCGCGGCGCGAGCGACGCGGCGATCGTCAACATCTCGACCGGTTCGGTCGCGAGCCCCCGGCCGGCGGGCGCCGCCTATGCCTCCTCGAAAGCGGCGGTCGAGGTGTTGAGCAAGACTTACGCGATGGAGCTCGGTCCGCAGGGCATCAGGGTCAACGTCGTCGCGCCCGGCTACATCGATGTGCGCGAGTGGAGCGACGCACATCCCGACCGCGCACCCGACGAGCTACGCGCCGCCCTCGTCGACCAGATCCCGCTCGGCGTAGCCGGCGACCCGCGCAACATCGCCGACGCCGTGCTGTTCCTCGGGTCGGCGGCCGCCAGCCACATCAACGGCGTGGTTCTGCCGGTCGACGGCGGGTCGCTCGCCGGCCGGTTCTCCCTGGGCGGCCATCGATGACCAGCACGCCGGAGCCGGCGGCCGGCTCGGCCGTCGCCACCCGTGACGAGGTGGTCGTCGAGACCCGGGACCTCTCGAAGGACTTCGTGCTGGCCGGCGGGCTCTGGCGCGCCATCCGCCGGCGGGGACCGGAAGTGCTGCACGCAGTGGACCAGGTCTCGCTGTCGGTGCGTGGCGGCGAGACCCTCGCGCTGGTCGGTGAGACCGGCTCCGGCAAGACCACGCTCGGCCGGCTGATCCTGCGCCTGTACAAGCCGACGTCCGGCGACCTGCTCTACCGCGGGCAGTCGATCCTGTCGGTGAGCCGATCCGAGGACGAGCGGCTGCGCAAGCACATCCAGGCGATCTTCCAGGACCCGTACAGCTCCCTGAACCCGGTGCTGACCGTCCGCAAGACCCTGGCGGAGGCGCTGCGCGTGCATCACATCTGCGCGGACGACGAGATCGACGCCAGGGTGGACAGCCTGCTCGAGACGGTCGGGCTGTCGCCCGCGATGAGCGACCGCAAGCCGCACGAGTTCTCCGGCGGGCAGCGGCAACGGATAGGGATCGCCCGCGCCCTCGCGGTCGACCCCGAGGTGATCGTGGCCGACGAGCCGCTGTCCGCGCTGGACGTCTCGATCCAGGCCCAGGTGCTGAACCTGCTGATCAAGCTGCAGGACGACGCGGGGCTGACCTACCTGTTCATCACCCACGACCTCGACGTCGCTCGCCACCTCAGCCAGCGGATCGCGGTCATGTACCTCGGCGCGATCGTCGAGGAGGCGCCCGCAGACGCGATGTTCGCCGAGCCGCTGCATCCCTACACCCAGGCGTTGCTCGCCGCGGCACCCAAGCTCGGCACCGGCCGCCGGCGGCGCGAGCCGGCCGTGCACGGCGACCTGCCGAACGCGATCGAGCGGCCGAGCGGCTGCCGGTTCCACCCGCGATGCCCCATGGCCATGCCGGTCTGCAGCACCGACGAGCCGGTGATGGTCACCATCGGAGGGGACCGCAGGGTCGCCTGCCACCTTCATCCGGGTACGCCGGAGCAGGCTCAGCCCAAGGACTGAACCAACAGGTCGAGCCCTTGTGCGCACCGCATCGAGGTCTCGACCGCCGTCTGGCGCGGGTCGGCCCCGTCGATCAGGACGTCGTGGATGTGGCGGATCGCGGCGGTGAAGGTGTGCTGGTCGGTCGTCGGGCGCTCCACGGCGACGTCGTGACCAGCCCGGTGGATCTCGATCGTGTCCTCGACCGACGGGTGATACGGGTTCGCAACGTGCACGAAGCCCTCGGATCCGAGCAGTCGGGCGAAGGTGTCGTACGGGCGGTGAAAGCCGCAGGTGAGCGCCAGCCGGCGCCCGCCCGGGTAGTCGAGCATCGCGGTCGTGTCCACGTCGACACCGTTCTGTAGCTGCGCGTACGCCTGGCCTCGTTCGGCGTCGGCGCCGAACAGCTCCCCGGCGAGGCGCACCGGGTAACAGCCGACGTCGTACAACGCGCCGCCGCCGAGCTCCGCGTCCCAGCGGATGTTCTCCGGCCGGGTGAGGCTGAAGTGGAAGGCGCCATAGATCTCACGAAGCTCGCCGACCGCGCCGTCCCCGAGCAGCTCCACCAGGCGCGCGTGCTGCGCCTGGAACGGGAAGACGAAGGCCTCCCACAAGGGAGCCGGGCTGCGCACCGCAGCGTCGAGCACCTCGGCGGTCTCGGCCACCGATGCCGTCAGCGGCTTCTCGCACAGCACCGCCTTGCCGGCCGCGAGCGCCTTGATCGTCCACTCGCCGTGCAGGGAGTTCGGTAGCGCGTTGTAGACCGCGTCGATGTCCGGGTCGTCGAGCAGCTCTTGATAACCCACGATCGCCCGGGCGACGCCGTTCGCCCGCGCATAGGCCTCGGCGCGGTCGCGGTCTCGCCCGCCCACCGCGACCGGCCGGCCACGGCCGGCCTCGCGCAGCCCGGGCAGGAACTGGGCACGGGCGATGTTCGCGGTGCCGAGAATCCCCCACCGGACCGGCTCATCGGCCACGTCAACCCACCTCCTGCGGCACCGGCACCTTGCCCATGCTCGGGACCGCCTCCTGGCGCCGGCAGCGTGACAGGTGCGGAACCGGTGCGCCCGGGACGGCGAGCAGCTCGGTGTTCCACGTGCGGCAAGCGTCCTCGACCAGCGGGCAGCGGGGCGCGAACCGGCAGCCGTCGCCGACCCTCGTCATGTCCGGCGGGGCACCGGCGATCGACGGCAGGAACCGGGTGCCGGTCACGAACTGCGGAAGCGATCGCAACAGCGCCACCGTGTAGGGATGGCTCGGGACGCCGAGCAGCCGGTCGGTCTCCGTGGCCTCGACGACCTGCCCGGCGTACATCACAAGAACGCGGTCGCAGATCTCGGAGATCACGGACATGTCGTGGCTGACCAGCACCACGCTCATGCCGAGGTCGCGCTGCAGCTCGAGCAGCAGGTCGAGGATCTGGTCCTGGATGACGACGTCCAGCGACGTCGTCGGCTCGTCGGCGAACAGGATCCTCGGGTTCGACGCCAGCGCGATGGCAATCAACGCGCGCTGCATCATGCCGCCGCTGAACTGATGCGGGTAGTCGTCCATGCGGCGCTTCGCGGACGGGATGCCGACCCGGTCGAGCAGCTCGACGGCTCTCGCTTCGGCGTCACTTCGGCTGAGGTCCGAGTGCGACGCGACCGCCTCGATCACCTGCTTGCCGATGCGTACGACGGGGTTCAGTGCGGTCATCGGGTCCTGGAACACCATGGAGAGCTCCGCGCCCCAGAGCCGACGGCGCTGCTCGCGCGAGAGCGTCAGGACGTTGCGCTCGGCCTCTGCCGGGCTTGCACCCGGCGGGCGGTAGTAGACCTCACCGCTGATCCGGGCGGCGCCGGGCGGCATCAGCCCCATGATCGAGCGGCAGGTCACGCTCTTGCCGGAGCCGGACTCGCCGACCAGCCCGAGCACCTCGCCGAGCCGGACGTCGAAGCTCACGCCGTCGACCGCGCGCACCGTTCCTCGCGACGTCGGGATCAGCGTCCGCAGGTCGCGGACCTCGAGCAGCGGCGCGCCGTCGGCCACGTCACTCACCGCCCGGCCGCAGGACGTCGGCAAGCCCGTCACCGATCAGGCTGAACCCGATGCCGACCCACACGATCGCCACACCGGGAATGAGCGCGAGCCACCACGACGTCAACAGGTAGTTCTGCCCGTCAGAGATCATCGCGCCCCACTCGGGCGCCGGTGCCTGCACGCCGAGACCGAGGAAGCTCAGCGACGCCGCCAGGATGATGTTGCCCATCGCGTCGACCATCGAGAAGACGAGTACGGCGGTGACGACGTTCGGCAGGATGTGCCGGAAGATGATCCGCAACCGGCCGTAACCGAGGGCACGGGCCGCGAGCACGTACTGCTGGCGTCTGGTGACCACGGTCTGGGCGCGCATGATCCGCGCATAGCTGACCCAGCTGGTGAGCCAGATCGCAATGAACATGTTGAACGTGCTCGGGCCGAGCACCGCGACGATCGCGATGACCAGAACGAAGAACGGAAACGCGAAGAACAGGTCGACGATCCGCATCAACACGGTGTCGACCCATCCGCCGAAGTAGCCCGCGACCAGGCCGACGATGCTGCCGAACACCAGCGTGACGCTGGTCGCACCGAACGCGATCGCGAGGTCGACGCGCCCGCCGTACAGAACCCTCGAGAGGATGTCACGGCCGTACTGGTCGGTGCCGAGGAGATGGCCGGTGCTGAACGGTTTGGCCAGCGGATGCAGCGCATCGAACGCGGTCGGCGTGTCCTTCGCGAACAGCGGCGCGCCGATCGTCACGACCAGCGCGACCACGAGCATCGTCAGCCCGATCAGCAGGCCCCGGCGCCGCCACAGCCTTCCCTTCCGCCCGACACCGGCTTCGTCGCCGATGTCGAGCATCAGGCCCGGGACCTCGCTCGCGACCGTCATGTCAGTCACCCGATCCGGTCGCGGCCCGCGGGTCGAGCATGGCGTGCACGACATCGGTGATCAGGTTGACCAGCACGATGCCGAGCGCGAAGACGAGGGTGACGCCCTGCACCACCGGGTAGTCGCGGGTCGACACCGAGCTGACCAGCAGGGAGCCGAGGCCGGGTAGCGAGAAGACGTTCTCGATCAGAACCGTGCCGCCGACCAGGTAGGCGAGGTTCACGCCGAACACCGAAACGACCGTGACGATCGCGTTGCGCACGATGTGGTGGGTCAGCACGCGCCAGGTCGGGATCCCTTTGATCCGCGCGGTGTCGACGAAGTCCGCTCGGGAGACCGAGATGACGCTTGCGCGCAGCGATCGCACCAGCACGGTGGAGTACGGCAGCGCGAGAGTGAGCGCCGGAAGGAACAGGTAGTACAGGTGCCCGCCGAACCCCTTGCCGTAGCCGTCGATCGGGAAGACGTCGATGTGCACGCTGAAGACCAGCACGAGGATCAGGCCGAGCCAGAAGCTGGGCATCGCGAACGCGACGGTGAAGAAGACCCGGGCGCCCTGGTCGAACCATCCGTTGCGGCGCATCCCGGAGATCACGCCGATCGGGATCGCGATGCACGCCGCGAGCACGGCGGCGTACAGGATGACGAACAGGGTCGGGTAGATGTGCTGGCCGATCACCGTCCGGGCGCCTTCGGCGTAGAAGAAGCTGTAACCGAGGTTGCCGTGGAACAGCCGGCTCATGAACTGGCCGTACTGCGCCAGCAGCGGCTTGTTCAAGCCGAGTGCGTCGTTGACCTGGCGCGCACCGGCGGCGGTGTAGTGGTTGCCGAGGATCACCAGCGCGGGGTTGCCGGGAATCAGTCGCAGCAACAGGAACGTGATGATCGTGATGCCGAGAACCAGGAACGGTAGCTGCACGAGCCGGCGCCGCACGAAGGCGTAGCGTCCGGCGCTCACGGGTCCGTGACCTCCTGGGCTCGGTGTCGTCCAAGGATGCAGCGGTGTGCGGGTCGCCCGTCAGGTGACCCGCACACCGCCCACTTCACCCCCCCGGTCAGTGGTTATCCACCGTGAGGTTCTCGAGCGACAGGTCGTAGTTCCCGAGCGGCGTCACGGAGAACCCGTGCACCCAGTCGCCGATGCCGTAACGGAACGGGCTGTAGTCGGTCACCAGGAACGGCGTCTGCGTGTAGACCGCCTGCTGGATCGTGTTGTACAGCGCCTGCCGCTTGGACGGCACGAGCGTCTGCCGCGCGGTGGTCACGTCCTTGTCGATCGACGGAACGTCCCAGTACGAGTTGAACGCGTTGGCGCCGCCCTTGCCGTCGGCGCCGAAGGTGGCCACCTCATCCGGGTCGATGATGTCGTTCGTCCAGTAGCGCTCACCCATCTCGGAGTGCCCGTTGTCCTCCTTGGCGTACGCGGTGGTGAGCTCGTAGGACTGGATCGCGACCTTGATCCCGACCTTGGCCAGCTCCTGCTTCAGGATGACCGCCTCGGCCTGCCCGGCGACGTCGCCGCTAACGGTGATCAGGAAGCAGCTGAACCCGTTCGGATATCCGCCCTGCGCGAGTAGCTGCTTGGCCTTGGTCGGGTTGTACGGGTAGGGCTGCAGGCTCTTGTCGTAGTACTCCATGTCGAGCGGGAAGAACGACGAGCCCGGCGTCGCGTGTCCCTGGTAGGCGAGGTTCACGATCGCCTGCCGGTTGATCGCGTAGTTGAGCGCGAGCCGGACGTCCGCGTTCTTGAACGGCGCGAAGTGCTGATCGAGCTGGACGAAGTCGACGCGCGTCGACGGGAACAGCCCCACCTTCGCGGACTTGCTGGCGTCGATCTCGCTGACCAGGTTCGACGGCGGGTTCTCGATCACGTCCGCCTTCTTCGACTGCAGCAGCAGGACGCGGGTGTTGTCGTTCGGGACGATCATGATCTTGACCGTCTTGATCTTCGGCTTCGTGCCGTAGAAGTACGGGTTCGCCGCCAGGTCCACCTCGGAGTCCGGGCTGTAGCTCGTGACCATGAACGGTCCGCTCCCGACCGGGTGCTGGAAGAACTTCGAGCCCTGCGCCTTGACCAGCTTCTCCGGCACGATCGAGTACGCATACATCGCGAGATCGGCCACCAGCGGCGCGTGCGGCTCGCTGAGCTTGATGACGACGGTCGAGGCGTTGGGCGCGGTGATCGACTTCACCGCGGTGAGCAGGAAGCCCCAACCGCCCTTGAACGCCCGCGACCGCTGGATCGAGTACACGACGTCGGACGCGGTGACCGGTGCGCCGTTGGAGAACTTCGCCGGTCGCAAGTGGAAGGTGTAGACCAGCTTGTTCGACGACACCGTGTAGCCGGTCGCGAGGTCCGGGATCACCCCGGTTCCGGTCGAGTTGGGCTGGTAGAGCCGGCTGTAGAGATTCTGGTCGAGCCAGATCGACTCGTTGACCGAGTTCGCCTCCGGGTCGAGAGTGTCCACCTTCACCGCATTTGCGATGACCAGAGTGCTGTCCGGCGACGCGCCGGCGGGCGCACCGCTGCTCGGTGTCCCCCCCGAGCTGCTCCCGCCTCCGCAGGCGGTCAGGGCGAGCCCGGCCACAGCGGCGACGGCGAACACGCGGCTGCGCCGCGACGTGCGGACAAGCGGACGGAAGATATCGCTGGCGAGCACGGCAGCTCCTTCGTCGATTGTCGACAGTGTGCGAACCTTAGGAAATGGGCCACCGAACGTCAAGGAAATCCGCTCACCCTTCGGAACGGAGGGGTAACGATCACGTCACGCGCCCGGTGGACACTGAGGCGTGAGCGGATCCGCGGACCCATCGGTCGACCTCGCTCGGATCGCGATGTGGTCGGGACCGCGGACGCTGTCAACCGCCATGATGCGGTCCTGGGAGAACCGCGCGGACACCGCGGTGGTCGATGAGCCGCTCTACGCCTTCTACCTCTCGCGCAGCGGCGTCGAGCACCCCGGCCGGGAGCAGATCGTCGCCAGCCAGTCGAGCGACTGGCGCGAGGTGGTGGCCGGCCTCGTGGCCGGACCGCTGCCCGCAGGGGTCCGGGTCTACTACCAGAAGCACATGACCCATCACATGCTGCCCGAGGTGGATCGCGAGGAGCTGCGCCCGTTGCGGCACGCCTTCCTGCTCCGCGATCCGCGCGAGCTGCTGACGTCGTATGCCAAGGTGCGCACCCAGCCCACCCTCGCCGACATCGGGCTGGCGGTCCAGGTCGAGTTGTTCGAGCGCTTCGGGGGTCCGGTGCTCGACTCGCGCGACCTGCTGAACGCGCCCGAACCCATGCTGCGGGCGCTGTGCGCGAGCGTCGGCGTCGCCTTCGACCGGGCCATGCTGCAGTGGCCGAGCGGCCCGCGGGCCAGCGACGGCGTGTGGGCCCCGCACTGGTACGACGGGGTCCGGGCATCCACCGGGTTCGGTCCGCCACCGCCGGTGGCGGTCGACGTACCGGCTCGGCTCGAGCCGCTGCTCGAGCAGTGCTTGCCCTACTACGAGCGTCTGGCGGCGTACCGGCTCACGACCAAGGAGGGATCGCCGTGCTCCAGCAGTTCGACGAGCGAA
>DATJSI010000039.1 GCA_035504215.1 Mycobacteriales bacterium | reverse complement strand
AGTGATCGGGTTCGCGTCCACGTTCGTGGTGCGAGCGCGCGAATCCGCCAGCACCGCGCTGGCGGACCTCACCGCCACCGCGTCGCGCTGACCGTGATGTTAGTGTTTGTCCAAGTGTTCGCCGCTAGTGAATGTGGACTTAGTGGTGCTATAACCCCACTAAGTCCACAACCATGACCGGTGAGCGGCAGCTACCCGAGCAGGATGTCGAGATTCCGCGGTGCCCTGAACTCCCAGCCGCGGAACTCCGGTGGCCGCGCCGGGTCGATGGTGATCTGCGGATAGTGCTGCAGCAGGACGTCGATCGCGATCCGGATCTGCGCGCGTGAGAATGCGTGGCCCGCGCAGAAGTGCCGGCCACCGCCGAAGGCCAGGTTGACCTGGCGAGGCCGGAAGATGTCGAAGCGGTCGGGGTCGGGGAATCTGGTCTCGTCCCGGTTTGCCGCCGACACCAGCGCGCCGACCGGCGCGCCGTCGGGGATCACCGCTCCCCCGATCTCGATGTTGCCTACCGCCTGCCGGGTCTGCGTGCCAATGGGCGACATCCAGCGCAGGCCCTCCTCGACCGCGGCCGGCAGCAGGTCCGGGTCCTCGCGGACGGCCTCGAGCTGCGAGCGGTCGGCGAGCAGCGCGGCTAGGGTCGAGCCGCCGCCGTGTCCAGGCTCTTGCATGCCGCCGAGCAGGATCACCTTGAGCGTCGGCATCACGTAGTCGCGCGCCCGGCAGCTCCCCTCGGGCACACCGCTGTGCAGAAGATGCGAGATTGTGCTGTCGTCGCCCTCAGCCTCGAGCCGGTCGAATACCGGCGCGAGCGCCACGTCGATCTCACGCGAGCAGGCCGAGCCGATCTCCTCACGCTCGGGGTTGCCTTCGAAGTTGATGACGCCCTGGTGCAGGCGCCAGAACCAGTCCCTGAGGCGGTCCTCGCCGAACCCATCGATGCCGAGCACCCGGCCGAGGCTGAGTACCGAGATCGGCTCGAAGTACGCGGCCATCAGCTCGGCCCGCTGCCGCCCGGCCAGCCGGACGGCCATCTGCTCGGCGATCGGCCGGACCAGGTCGTCGATGTAGGCGTTCACCTGCCGGGGCCGGTACTTGGAATCCAGGCCGCGGCGCAGGTCCTGGTGGCGATCGCCGTCGATGGTAATGATCGTCGGCGACCCGAACGTGCGGTCCACCGGCGAGTCCGACAGCTCAGCCGTGAACTCCGCGGGGTGCGTCACTACGTACTCGACGTCGTCGTAGCGGGTGACAAACCACAGTCCGACGGCTGGGATGAAGCAGACGGGCGCCTCGCGGCGCAGCCGGGCGTAGACCGGGTACGGGTCAGCTTCCAGATCGCCGACCGTCACCGAGGTGGCGAACGCGGCGACGGCCTCCTCACGCATCACAGGTGGTAGGCGTATTCACCGAATTCCCAGTCGGTGACGTACCGCTCGAAGCGCTCTATCTCGTTCCGTTTATATTGCAGGAACGACGTAGTGACGTACCGGCCGAGCACGTCGGCGAGCTCGGTGTCGGCCTCCAGGGCGTCGAGTGCGTCGCCGAGACGCATCGGCAGCATGTCCGCGCTGGCCGGGTCGTAGCCGTAACCCTCGAGCTTGGCCGGCGGCTCGATCTTGTCCTGGATGCCGAGGTGGACCGCCGCGCCGATCGCGGCCATCGCCAGGTACGGGTTCGCAGTCGCATCACCCAGCCGGACTTCCATGCGCGCCCCGGGGCCACGTTCAGGCGGGATGCGGATCATGGCGCTGCGGTTGTCCAGCCCCCAGTCGATCAGCCAGGGTGCCAGGGTGTCCGGGCCGAAGCGCTTGTAGGAGTTGATCGTCGGGTTGAGCAGAGCGCTCAGTGCCTTGGCGTGCCGCAGCACGCCGCCGATGGCATACCGCCCCGACGCGGCCAGGCCGTCAGTGCCGTCCGGGTCACCGAACACGTTGGCGCCGCTGTCGTCGCCGAGCGAGACGTGCACGTGGAAACCGGAGCCGCCTTCGTCGTTGAACGGCTTGGCCATGAAGGTGGCAAGCAGTCCGCGTTGCCGCGCGATCTCCTGCACCGCGGACTTAAGCCGGAACGAGCGGTCGGCGGCGTCGACCAGGCCGGAATGCGCGAGGTTGATCTCGAACTGACCGGGCGAGAACTCGTGGTTGGCCGCGGTCACCCGCAGCTCAGCGTCGCGCAGCTGCCGCAGCATGTGCAGGAGCAACCCCTGGGGATCGCCCTTGCGGCCGACAACGTAGACGTTGCCGAGCTCGTTGGCGTACCGCCGCCACTGGCCGTCTGGACCCTGCTCGCAGACGAAGAACTCCAGCTCGGGGCCGCAGACCACGGAGTAACCTGCGGCCTCGAGCTGACTCGCGACCCCGCGAGCGACCGAGCGCGGCGACTCACCCGCGACCTCGCCGTCCTCGCCGAACGCCTCCCCCAGGCACCAGGCCGCGCCCGGCTCCCACGGCAGCGGCGTGATCGTCGACAGGTCCGGGTACACGGTGATGTCCGGCAGGCCGGCCTCCAGTCCGCCTTGCACCGGGACA
>DATJSI010000038.1 GCA_035504215.1 Mycobacteriales bacterium | reverse complement strand
CTACCTGCTGGTGGCGAAGGGCTCGAAGGCGAACAGCTGGCTGTCGAAGCTCTCCAGCGGGACAAAGGTGTCGGTTGCATCCTCGGTCGTCACCGATGCCGCGAAGCCGTTCGTCCAGGCCTACGGCGTCGGCGTAGCCGTCGTGCAGACTCCGGGCGTGGTCAGGTCTGGTCTGAGCTGCAACAGCCTTGGAACCAAGCAGCCGGCCAGGACCGAGATCGGGTTCGCCAACGGCGGCAAGACGATGATCATCGCGATCGTTGCGGACGACCCCGCTGCCGACGAGCACGGGCTCGACGAGGACCAGATGTCGGAGCTCATGGTGCAGCTGGGAGCCACCCAGGCCTACGCGTTCGACGGCTCTGGTTCGACCGAGCTGCTCGCAAGGGTGCACCCGTCAAAGCCGCTGAAGCTCGAGAACTACCCGGCCGACGGCCAAGAGCGCCCGATGCCGGTGGGTCTCGCGATCCTCTCCCGGCCGGTCAAGCACAAGTAGCGGGCACGGCGGCCCGGAGGTCTAGCGGGCTCGGCTGCGGCCGGAGCGGTCCTCGCGCAGCTTGGTGAGTGCCTCTTCGAGCAGCTCGTCGCCCTCGGCCATCGTGCGGCGCATCATCAGGAACTCGAACGGGGTCTTCGGCGGACCACCGGCCATCCGCTCGCGCGGTGGCGGTTCCTCGCGGTTGGGTCCGGCCGGCTGGCCGCACACCTGGCATGCCCAGGTCTGCGGGAGCTCGACGTGCAGCGCGAACGCCGGCCGGCTCTCATGCCCGGCGTGGCACCAGTACGAGACGGCGCGGCGCGGCTCGACCACACCGCCGCGGTCGACCTCGGAGCCCGGCGCGCCGCCTAGGCGGCCGCCGCGGATCGTTGACCGGCGCGAGCCCATCGTCTGTCTCCCGTCTTTCGTCGTCCCGTTTGCCTGGACCGCCGTGCGCCTAGAGTGCGCGGACGTTCTCCGCCTGCGGGCCCTTCTGACCGGTCGTCACGTCGAACTCGACGCTCTGGCCTTCGTCGAGGCTGCGGTAGCCGTTGCCTTGGATCGCGGAGAAGTGCACGAAGACATCAGCACTTCCGTCGCTCGGGGCGATGAAGCCGTAGCCCTTGTCGGCGTTGAACCACTTGACCGTGCCTTGCGCCATGAATCGCTTCCCTAGGTGCTCGGCCCGATCCGGGCCTTCGGTCGACGCGTGCACCCGAGTGGGCGCATGACCATCGCGTGCAGCCCGGCGCCCGCGCCGGATGCCTCGACCTCGACCAAGAGGCTAACACCGCATGAACGCCGGCGAATGCGGTCGAGCCGGCTCAGCCGCCGGAGACCAGGGCGTCAGCGGCCGCCGGCGGCGGCGCAGGATCGAGCGCGGCTTCGCGCCAGCCGGCCGGCAGGACCACGCGACGCGGGCCCTGGGTATGGCCGCGGGCGAGCCTGATGTTGTCCGCCGGAAGGGGGGTCTCGGGGCCGACCCGGTCGAGCAACGCGTCGATCAGCGCGTCGAGCTCGCCGAGCGAGGACGTCTGAGCGAGGTCGCGGCGGGCGGTCCCGCCGACCGGGTACCCGGTGAGATACCAGCCGACGTGCTTGCGAAAGTCTCGTACGCCGACCAGCTCGTCGCCCTTCGTCTCGACGAGCAGCCGGACGTGGCGGCGCATCACGCGGGTGACCACGCCGAGAGTCGGAGGTGGTGAGACCGGCCGACCGGCGAACGCATCGGCGAGGTCACGGAACAGCCAGGGCTTCCCGAGGCAGCCGCGCCCCACGACCACGCCGTCGCAACCGGTCTCCCGCATCATCGCGATGCCGTCCTCGGCCACCCAGATGTCGCCGTTGCCGAGCACCGGGACGGACCGCACGGCGCGTTTGAGCTCGGCGATCGCCGACCAGTCGGCGGTCCCGGAGTACAGCTGCTCCGCGGTGCGGGCGTGCAGGGCCACTGCGGCGGCGCCCTCGTCCTCGGCGATCCGGCCGGCGCCGAGGTAGGTGAGGCCGGCCGCGTCGACGCCCATGCGCATCTTCACCGTGACCGGGATCGTTCGCGCAGCACGCACCGCGCTGCGCACGATCCCGGCAAACAGCACTTCGTGCATCGGCAGCGCCGCGCCGCCGCCCAGCTTCGTCACCTTGGGCACTGGGCAACCCATGTTGAGGTCGATGTGGTCTACCCCCGAGTCGCCCACCAGTCGTTCGACCGCGCGCCCGATCGTCACCGGGTCGACGCCGTAGAGCTGGATGCTCCGCACCCGCTCATCGGCGCCGAACCCCACCATCCGGCGGGTCTTCTCGTTGCCTTCGATGAGCGCGCGCGCCGACACCATCTCGTTGACATAGAGGCCCGCGCCGTAGGAGCGGCACAGGGTGCGGAACGCCGCGTTCGTGACGCCTGCCATCGGGGCGAGCACGACCGGCGGATCGACCGTGATCGGGCCGATCTTCAGCGCGGTGGTGTGGACGCCCACAGTTCCGTGATACCGATCCCGATCTCGGCCAGCAAACGCCGAAGCAGCGGAAGCGAGAGCCCGATCACATTGCTGGCGTCGCCGTGGATGCCGTCCACGAACGGTGCGGCCCGCCCGTCCAGGGTGAACGCACCCGCGACCTGCAGCGGCTCGCCGGTCGCGACGTACGCCGCGATCTCCTCGTCGGTGGGGTCGCCGAATCGAACCGTTGTCGATCCCACCCCAGCGGCGCGTGCGTCGTTCACGGTGTCGATGACGCAGTGCCCGGTGAGCAGAACGCCCGTGTGGCGTCGCATTCGCTGCCAACGTTCGGTGGCCGCCTCGGCCGTGCCGGGTTTGCCCATGGTGACGCCGTCGAAGACGAGCATCGAGTCGCAGCCGAGCACGAGCGCCGACTCGTCAGCAAGGCGCTGAGCAACCGCGTCCGCCTTTGCGGCCGCGAGGGCCGAGACCAGGTCGTGCGGGTCGTCGAACAGACCCTCGTCCTCATCGACTCCGCTGACGACGACCTCTGGATCGAGCCCCGCGTCGCGGAGCAGCCGCAGCCGGGCCGGCGACGCGGACGCCAGCACCAGCCGACGCGCGGTCATCTGCCTGCGGACAGGGCTCGCAGCGCGAAGTCGGCGTAGAGCGTGACCCCGTCGGCCATGACCGAGTCGTCGAACGCCGCCTCGGGCGAGTGGTTGAAAGGCGCGGTTGCGGCGTCGCGCGCCGGCGGCGTCGCGCCGAGGAACACCATGACACCCGGCACCGCGTCGAGCACGCGCGAGAAGTCCTCCGAGCCGGACATCGGGTTGGGCAGGGTGACCCATCGGTCCTCGCCGTGCTCGTCGGCGACGCTCGTGCGGGCGAGGTCGACCTGCTCGGCGGCGTTGACGGTGATCGGGTAGAGCTCCTCGATGTCGGCGTCGACCTCGAGCCCGTACGCCGTACCGATTCCCGTGCAGACACCCGTGATCTCGCTGAGCAGCCGCTCGTGGGCGGCACCGGAGTACGAACGGACGGTTGCCTCGAAGCTCGCCGTGTCGGGAATGACGTTGTACTTGGTGCCGGCGTGGAAGGCGCCGACCGTGACGACGACCGGGTCGAAGATGTCGAAGCGCCGCGTCACGAACGTCTGGAGCGCCGTGACCATCTCGCAGGCGGCGGGAATCGGGTCCTTGGCGCGGTGCGGGGACGAGCCGTGACCGCCCGCTCCGCGCACGGTGACGCGCAGGGTGTCGGCCGCGGACATGATCGTCCCGCTTCGGCTGGCGAAGTAGCCGGCGGGGAGCAGCGAGGACGTGACGTGGATCGCGAATGCCGAGTCGACACGCCGACCGGCTGCATCGAGCACGCCCGCCTCGACCATGTGGCGCGCGCCGTCGTAACCCTCCTCGCCGGGCTGGAACATGAACACGACATCGCCGGCGAGGTGATCGCGCTCGGCGCTCAGCACGCGTGCCGCACCGATCAGCATCGCGGTGTGCAGGTCGTGCCCGCAGGCGTGCATGGTGTCGCCGTTGGCCGCGAACGGCTCGCCGGAGTTCTCGACGACCGGCAGCGCATCCATGTCGCCCCGAAGCAGGACGGCGCGTTCGCTTCCGGCGGTGCCGCGGAGCACGGCGGTGACAGAGCTGAGCGGCTCGCTGCCGGTGGTGATCTCGAGCGGCAGGCCGTCGAGCTCGGCAAGGACGCGTTCCTGCGTCCGAGGCAGGGTCAAGCCGGTTTCGGGGATCTGGTGAAGGTCGCGACGCAGATGGACCAGGTCGTCCTGCACCTGCGCAGCGAGCTCAGCTGTGGCCATGCAGGCCAACTTACTGATCGGACATACTCTGCGGGGGAGGTCATGTCCATGACACAGCTCGCCGCCCACGGCACGATCGCCATTCCTGAAGCCACGACGGGTCGGCCGGCGACGTCGCTCGAGAGCTGCGACATCGCGGTCGCCGACCTGGTCGAGAACTCGGCCCGCTGGTTCGCCGCCGAGCCCACTGAGCTGGTCGGGCTGCTGGAGCGGCTGAACGATGCCGTGCTCGCGCACGCCTCCGACTGGGTCGCCGCGGGGTGCGACGCCAAGCGGCTGCCGCCCGACGGACCGCTGGCCGGCGAGGAGTGGGCAAGCATCGCCATCTCGGCCCGCTACGTGCGGTTGCTGGCGGCCTCGCTCACCGATATCGCCGCCGGCAACAAGCCGCAGTTCCCCGGCCGTCCGCACCCGGTCACCGGGGGGCACACGGCGGTTCCGGCGTTTCCCTTCGACGCGTTCGACAAGGTCGCGTTGTCCGGCTTCAGCGCGGAGATCTGGCTCCGCCGCGGGGTGACCGGTGCCCAGGCGGTGGAGCGGCAGGCGGCCGCCTGGTTCGGCGGCGGCGCTCCGGGCGTCTCGCTCGTCCTCGGAGCCGGCAACGTGGCCTCGATCCCGTTCACCGACGCGCTCGACCGGCTGTTCATCGCCCGGCACCCGGTGGTCCTCAAGATGAACCCGGTCAACGACTACCTCGGTCCGATCTTCGAGCGGATCCTCGCCGAGCTGATCGATCGAGGCGTGCTACGGATCGTGTACGGCGGGGCCGAGGTCGGCACGCACCTCGTCCGCCACGACGGCGTCAGTGATGTCCACGTCACGGGCTCGGACAAGACCTTCGAGGCGATCGTCTTCGGGTCCGGCGAGGACGGCGCTCGGCGCAAGGCGGCTGCGGAGCCACTGGTCACCAAGCCAGTGACGGGCGAGCTCGGCAACGTGTCTCCCGTGATCGTCGTACCGGGGCCGTGGGCACCCAAGGACATCGCGTTCCAGGCCCAGAACATCGCCTCGATGCTGACCAACAACGGCGGCTTCAACTGCATCGCGCTGCGCGCCCTGATCACCTCGAACTCGTGGGACCTGAGGGACCAGCTGCTCGACGCGGTGCGTGACGCGCTGCGCGAGGTCGGTGACCGCTACCCGTACTACCCCGGCGCGCGCGAGCGCTACGACCGCTTCGTCGCCGCGCACCCGGAGGCCGAGCGGTACGGCGACGAGAGTGCCGGTGGCGTGCCGTGGACGATGATCCCGGGCCTGCAACCCGCCGCGCAGGAGGAGATCGCCTTCACGACCGAGGCCTTCAACGGCGTCTTCGGCGAGGTCGGGATCGACGCGACCGGCACGGTCGACTTCCTGCGCAAGGCGGTGGAGTTCGCGAACGACGGCGTCTGGGGGACGCTCGGCTGCTCGTTGATCGTCCATCCGAAGTCGCTCACGAGCGCGGAGGTGGCCAGGGCGGTCGAGCAGGCGATCGCGGACCTGCGGTTCGGCACGGTCGCGGTCAACCACTGGTCGGCGCTCGGGTTCCTGATCGGCTCGACCCCGTGGGGCGCCTACCCCGGTCACCCGATCACCGACGTGCAGTCAGGAATCGGCTTCGTACACAACTCGATGATGCTGGCCGAGACCGATATCGAGAAGACGGTGGCGCGCGGCCCGTTCCGAATGCCGGTCAAACCGACCTGGTTCGCCACGAACAAGACAGCGCAGCGGTCGGGGGAGATGTTCGCCCGGTTGATGGCGAAGCCGACCTGGGGGAAACTGCCGAGTCTCATCACGACCGCACTGCGCGGATAGCATCCAGGCAACTGGAGCGAGTTGCTGCAGTTGCGTC
>DATJSI010000037.1 GCA_035504215.1 Mycobacteriales bacterium | reverse complement strand
GAGGATGAACAGCAGGTCGGACAGCCGGTTCAGGTAGGTCGCGGTCAGCGGGTTGGTCGTCTCCGGCTGGGCATCGAGCAGCGCCCACACCGACCGCTCGGCGCGCCGGGCCGCCGTGCGCGCGACGTGCAGGAGAGCCGCGCCCGCACTGCCGCTCGGCAGCACGAACGAGTCCAACGTGGGGAGCGCCTCGTTGTAGCGGTCGCAGGCGGTTTCGAGCCGTTCGACGTACGACGGATCGATCCGCAGCGGCACCCATTTCGGGTCGGCGACGATCGGCGCCGACAGGTCGGCCCCGACATCGAACATCTCGTTCTGGATCGCGGTGAGCAGCGTCGCGACGTCCGACTCCAGGTCGCCCAGCGCGATGGCCACGCCGAGCGCGGAGTTCGCCTCGTCGACGTCGCCGTACGCCACCACCCGCGGATCGGTCTTTGCCGCCCGGCTGAGGTCGCCGAGCGCGGTCGTGCCGTCATCGCCCGTGCGGGTATAGATCCGGGTGAGGTGAACGGTCGAGGCCTGTCGTTTGCGCTCCGTCATGCCAGCGACCATACGATGCCCGTCGTGGAGCGGTTCGAGATCACCGGTGGCGCGCGCCTGCGGGGCGAGGCGTCGGTCGCCGGCGCGAAGAACAGCGTGCTCAAGGTGATGGCCGCCTCCTTGCTCGCGAGCGGTACGACGAGGCTCACGAACGTGCCGCAGATCGGGGACGTGCCGATCATGGGCGAGGTGCTCCGCGGGCTCGGCGCCGAGGTGTCCGGCGAGGCGCCGGACGTCGAAGTGCGGGTGCCCGACCAGCTCGGATTCGAGGCGGACTACGAGCACGTCCGGCGGATCCGCGGCTCGGTCTGCGTGCTCGGGCCGCTCCTGGCCCGGGCCGGCCGCGCGCGGGTGGCGCTTCCCGGCGGCGACGCGATCGGCTCCCGGTCGCTCGACCTGCACATCATGGGGCTCGAGCGGCTCGGTGCGGTGTTCGACAACGTCCACGGCTACCTGGTCGCGGAGGCGCCGGTCCTGCGCGGCGCGCAGATCTGGCTGGACTTCCCCAGCGTGGGCGCGACCGAGAACGTCCTCATGGCCGCGGTGCTGGCGAAGGGCACGACGACGATCGACAACGCGGCGCGCGAGCCGGAGATCGTCGACCTGTGCCGGATGCTCGTCGCGATGGGCGCCCAGATCGACGGCATCGGCAGCTCCACGATCGAGATCGAGGGTGTCGAGTCGCTGTCACCCACCACGCATCACGTCGTACCCGACCGGATCGTTGCGGGGACCTGGGCGTTCGCGGCGACGATGACGAGGGGCGACATCCGCGTGCGCGGCGCGAACGCGAACCTGCTCGAGATCGTCCTCGACAAGCTGAGCCAGGCCGGCGCGGTGGTGACGACGTACGACGACGGGTTCTCGGTGAGCGCGGCGATGCGCCCGCGCGCGGTCGACATCGTGACGTTGCCCTACCCGGCGTTCCCGACCGACCTGCTGCCAATGGCGATCGCGCTGAACTCCGTGGCGGACGGCGTCGCGTTCGTGACCGAGAACATCTTCGACGGTCGGTTCCGCTTCATCGACGAGCTGGTGCGGCTCGCCGCTGACGTACGCACCGATGGCCACCACGCGATCGTGCGCGGCCGCGAGCGGCTGTCCGGCGCGCCCGTGCGGGCGACCGACATCCGGGCCGGTGCGGCACTCGTGCTCGCCGGTGTGGTCGCCGACGGCGTGACCACGGTTGCCGACGCCTACCACGTCGACCGTGGCTACCAGTCCTTCGTCGAGACACTCACCGGGCTGGGCGCGCAGATCGTCCGTCGCAGCGACGAGATGCTGCTTTAGCGCCCACACGCTCGCAACCCGGTCGATTTCCACGCATTTGCCCGGCGAGGCAACCGGACACGTGTCTCGTGCGTCTCATACCGTGACAGGACGCCCGCAGCAACCGGAAGGCGTGCTCATGCCGAGAGAAATGTCGCTCGACGCTCCCGACCTGGATCTGTCCGCGCTCGACCTGATCATCACGGTCGAGGAGCCGGGCCGGCTGGTCGCGCTCGACGGCAGGCTCTCGGCGCGGACGGTGTCGGAGGGCCGGGCCGCGCTGGTCGAGGCGATCTCGATCGGCACCGGCGACCTGGTGGTCGACCTGTCCGGGCTCGCGCTGGTCGACGCCAGCGGGCTCGGCGTACTTGTCGGCGCGCACCGGCTCGCGCTGCGCAGCGACCGGCGCATGTTGCTCCGCCGGGTGCCGGAGCGGATCGACCGCCTGCTCTCGCTCACGCACCTCAACCGGGTGCTGTGCCTCGAGCAGGCGGCGCCGGCTGTCTAGACGTCGTCGAGGTTGAACGACCCGCCACCGGTCGCCGCCGCGCCGCCGGCGGGGGGAGTGGTGGTGCCTGACTCCGGCGGTGCGCTTGCCGTGGCTGCGGCACTCGCGGCGTGCGCGTCGAGGGCATCCAGCGCCGCCGTCACTGCCTCTGCCGATCCGCCCGAGCGCTGCTGGGCGTAGTACGCCGCGCCCAGGTCGCGCAGCAGCGAGTCGTGGTTGCGCTGGGTCTGCATGTCGTTCAGCTTCGTCTGGCCCTGCTGCACGCCCTGCTGTGCCTTGACCATGGCCTGCTCGGCCTGCTGCTTGACCTTGTCCATGAAGCTCATGTCGTTGCGTCTCCTTGTCGAGGTGCGGATCTGGCGCCCGGAGCCCTGCTCCGGACGCTACAAGCCGATGCCGGCGAGCGGGCCCTTGCGGTCGTTGCCGGGTGCGTCGATCACCCGGCGCATGGCTTCGCCGAGCGAGTGGATCGAGGTCGACTGCAGGATCACCGTGCCGTCGCCGCGGAAGGTCGCGAGGTTGATGCCCTCGCCGCCGAACATCGCGGTCATGGCGGTCTGGGCGTTGAGCCCACCGATCCGCTCGATCGTGTACTGCACGCTGTCGGTGAACGCCACGACGTTGCCGGTCTCGGCCTGGATCGTGCCGCCGTACTTGGCCGGGTTGAGCTCGATGAAGTTGCCCGCCGCGGCGACGAACAGCGTGCCGGCCCCGGTGAACTTCTGCAGGACGAAGCCCTCGTGGCCGCGCAGGCCCATCCGCAGGCCGGTGAAGGCGATGTCGAAGTTGATCGTCGACTCGGCGCCGATCATCGCCCCGCGCTCGGCGAACCAGCCCACCGAGCCGTCCATCTCGATCGCGCGCAGCTCACCCGGGATCGTGCCGGCCAGCGTGACCAGCCCGTTGCCGCCCTCGGCGTGGTAGTACTGGAATGCCAGGCCTTCACCGGCGAGCACGCGCTTGCCGACGTCCATTGCCTTGGCAAGGAACCCGCCGCCCGCGGCCGGCGCACCGGCCTGGTTGTTCTGCGGCTGGGACAGCCGGGTCTCCATCGCGACGTTCGCGGTCTTCCAGCGGAACGTGCCGCGGTCGCCGTAGACGGTCTGCCCCGGCTCGAGCTGGACGATGGTCATCTGGTTCGCCGTACCGACGATCTTGTGCGCAAGCATGAAGACTCCCCACCCGTTCGATATGACCTGGCCGGACCCTATCCTCGCCCGCTCTCTACGTCATCGCCTCGGGCGTCCGGGTCAGCCGCCAACCCGCCCGTCGATCCGCTCCCGGATCAGGTCGGCGTGCCCGCAGTGCCGGGCGTACTCCTCGATCATGTGGACGATCACCTCGCGCAACTGCAGCTGCGTGCCGTCCCGCATGGTGCCGCGGACCTCGAGATCGGCGTTCGCGACGTAGTCGCGGGCGAAGGCGACCTCGTTGTTCCAGGCCTCCCACGCCTCCGCGACCTGGGCGGGATCGCCGGTCGCCTGGTCGAACGCGTCGTCGCGGCCGCCTTCGCGCACCCAGCGCCGCGGCACGTCCTCGCCGGCCATCGTGCGGCGAAACCAGCCGCGCTCGACATCGGCCATGTGCCGGACCAGCCCGAGAAGCGACAGCGTCGACGGCGGCACCGAACGCCGGGCCAGCTGCTCGGCGTCGAGGTCGGCGCACTTCATCTCGAGGGTCAGCCGGTAGGCGTCGAGGTAGTCGAGCAGGGTCGACCGCTCGTCGGTGAGGTCGGTGCCCGAGTAGCGCGGGTCGTCCGCCGGCGCCACCCAGGAGTTGGGGTGCTCGGGGGATTTCGACCAGCGGGAGGGGGAGGTTTCGGTCACAGTTGCACGATAAGACGCGGGTGCAAACCGCTTGCCCGCAGCGATCAGCCGACGGTGCGCGCCCAGCAGTCGATCGGGTCGCCGTCGTCGAGCGTCCCGGTCTCACCGGTGAGGGCATAGCCCTCCCCGGCGTATAGCGCGCGGGCCGGCTCGTTGGTGCGCCGGGTCCACAGCGAGAGCCGCGACCAGCCTCGCGCGGCGGCCTGCTCGGCCAGACCGGTCATGAGCGCGGCGCCGATGCCTTGACGCCGCCGGTCCGGATGGACGAACACCATGCTGATGTGCGCGTGATCTCGGGCGACCGACCCGTCGGCGCCGCGCCAGGGCTCGGCTTGCGCCATGCCGACGACATCGCGACCGTCGCTCGCCACGGCGACGAGGACTACCGCGTCGGCGGCGGATAGCTTCTCGCGGATTCGGTCGATTCGCTGCGCGGTCGGCGGCAGCTCGTGCGCGATGTTCGCAGCGAGCCAGACGGTCAGCGCCGGCTCGAACTGGTCGCTCGTCGCCAGCCGCACGTCGACACCCACCGCGCCGAGACTACGGATCGTCGACCGCTCAGCCGGGGTCGCGCGAGCCGCCGTACGACGCCACGAGCGCGTCGGCGACTGCCGCGGCGTCTGCGTCGGCCGGCTCGGCCGGATACTCGGGCAGCAGGTCGTCCCACACCGGCAGCCACGATCCGTACAGCTGGGCTTGGCCTTCGGGGCGGGCGAAGAACCAGACGTGCAGATGCGCGCCGCCGTCCCCGATGCGGTAGACGTGCGAGCGCGAGATGTTGGGCCGCGCCTCGATGTGGCGGGCGATGTGCACGGCCAGCACGCCGAGCTCGGCGGCGCGCTCGTCCGGGAGGTCGGCGAAGTCGTGGTGATCCCGCGGGTAGAGCATCAGAACGAGCGGGACACCGACGCCGCCGATCCGCTTCATCCGCCAGTGCGGGTCGAACCAGATGCCGTCGTCCCGCGCGCGGCACGTCGCGCAGTCGGCCGGGTCCTCGTCGCGCCGGGCCGGCTCGGGGACGACCGGCGGCCGCAACCGCGACACGCGCAGGCCGTCGACCTCGAACGGGCTGATGTCCCATCCGGTCATCCGGGCCAGCGGCAGTCGCTGCTCGCCGTCGGCCACGGCAATCGCATGTTCGTAGAACTCTTTCGGAGTCATCGCCACAGTCGCAGCGTATGGCGGTGTGGTGTGTGCCGCCGAGCCGCCGTGCGGCTCAGCCGTTTTCGAGCGGCAGCAACATCAGATCGGTCGCGGGCCGGAAGCCGAACCTCGCGTAGAGCGGTGCGGCCTGCTCCGAGGGCGACAGCACGATGCGAACCAGACCCTCGGCGCGGGCGCGATCGACCAGCGCCGTGAGCAGTGCGGTGCCGACACCTGCGTCGCGGTGCTCGGGTACGACGTACAGATTGGCGAGGTAGCCCCAACGGCTCGGCGGCCGCCCCGGCGACGGCATGCGGTCGAACATCTTCAGGTTGACCATCCCGATCGCCGCCGGGCCGTCGACGGCAAGCCACCACCAACGGACCGCAGCCTCGCGGACGAACCAGTCGCGGTATGCGGCCACGAACTGTGCCGAGCTCTCCTGCTCACGCCATTGCGCGCGCAGCGCGGCAAGCTGAGGGACGTCGTCGACATCTGCACTGCGCACCTGCACAGCCGTCAGTATCCGCGGCCCACGCAGGCGTGCTGCATCGCAATCCTGCTCGCATCGAGGCGCCGCCGCCGACACTGTGTCACCATTGACCGAGAAGATCGCGAGAGGAGGTGGTCCGGGTGAGTCCCTGTCATAGTTCGCGCCCGCCCGCTCTCGTGCATCAGCGCAGCCATTGAGCCGCTGCACCTTCGATGAAGTCGCGTAGCCGGCGCCGTGCGCCCACGCCCCAGAACCTGATCCACACCTGACTCGACGGTCGCCGCAGCCGTTGCTGCGGGCCAGGTCCGTCACCGCATCACCTACCGTGCGCGGCCGGCCGGTCGCGCTGAGCTGAAGGAGGCGACATGGCCACGACCCGCACCGCCCGACGACTCGACGTGCCGACAGATAACCGCGGCCTGCGCCTGCCGACCATCACCGGCGAGGAGTTCGGCGCCTGGTCCGAAAGCATGGCAAGGTTCTTCGGGACCGCTCGTTACCTGGCCATCCAGACCTGCGTCGTGATCGTCTGGATCATCCTCAACCTGCTGCCCATGCTGCACGTGATCCGGTGGGACCCGTACCCGTTCATCCTGCTGAACCTTGCGTTCTCGACGCAGGCCGCCTACGCGGCGCCGTTCATCCTGCTGGCACAGAACCGGCAGGCGAACCGGGACCGGGTCCAGATCGAGTCCGACCGGGCGCAGACGGTGCTGCAGCGTGAGTCGACCGACTACATCAGCCGCGAGATCGTCGCCGTACGGCTCAACCAGGGCGAGGTTGCGACCCGCGACTACGTGCGCACGGAGGTGGCCCGGCAGCTCGGCGAGCTTCGCGAGCTGATCCGTGAAGACCTGCGTTCCGAGCTCACGGAGCTGGCGAGCGCCTGAGCCCGGCCGGCGTACCGGCTAGTTGCGCGCCACCTCTCGGTACCTCGTCTCCAACGAGGAGTAGACGACGAAGACCAGCAGGCCGACCGCGCAGAGCGCGAGCACCGCGTCTCCCCAGCTGTGGCTGGCGAGCGCGGTCAGCTCGCGGTCCAGCCCGTCGGCGTGCCTCGGGTCTCCCTGTACGGCGGCGATCATGAAGAAGACGCCGATCGGCAGGAAGACCAGGGCGCGGGCCGGGATCCCGATCGCACCGGAGGCGAGCACGAGGCGGCGTACCCAGCGTGGTGCGTCGTCGATCGCCATGCCATCGACGTAGTCGCGGTCGACGCCGGTCCACACCTGGTACGCCGCAACGATGCAGACGACGATCCCGAGCGCGAACACGATGACCGGCCCGCCGGGCAGATGCAGCAGGTCGGCCACGGTCTGATGCTGCTGTTGCTCCTTGCCGGTCGAGTGGTTGCCGAGCGCGTAGGACAGCGGGATCCACGCGAGCACGAGGTAGAACAGGCCTTGGAGGACCGTGCGCAGCCGGGTCCACACCGAGGACTCGTTGTCCTTCCACGCGGCCCGCAGGCGGGTCACGCCGAAGCCGGCGAACCCGGCCGCGGTGACGATCAGTACGGCGATGCCGAGCGGCGCGTCGGCGACGATGGCGAGCGCTCCGTGCGCGTTCGGCTGCTGATCGTTGCGTGATGCGAGCGCGAGCCGTGCGATCAGGTAGACCAGCAGCAGGTAGAAGCCGGTGCGGGCGGCGAGCCCCAGCCGCGCGAGCCCGATCGCGAGCCGGTCCGGCCGGCGCAGCCGGCGGACGGTCGCCGCGTGCCGGCGGGCAGCCGAACCCAGCTGGGAGAGCACGAGGGACACTTCCGGCTCTACCCCGAAAAGCGCTCCGCTGATCATGTCTCGGCGGTCGAAGTGGGTCGGGATCGAAGCCTGCTGCGTCGGCCGGGCGCTGTTCTACTGTTCTGCCGGAAGCGAGGACTGTTCTGCCGGAAGGGAGGGTTCGGTGCGGAAGAAGTTCACGGCGGCCCTCGAGAAGAGCGAAGCGCCCGGTGGCTGGACCTATGTCGTGATGCCGGACTCGGCGGCGTTCTTCGGCACGCGCGGCCGGGTGAAGGTGCGCGGGACGGTCGATGGCGAGGCGTTCGAGAGCTCGTTCATGGCTCTCGGCGACGGCCGGCACAAGCTGCCGGTCAAGGGGAAGCTCCGGGACGCGATCGGCAAGCAAGCGGGCGACACGGTCACGGTGGTGCTGCTCGAGCGGCTCAGCGCCTGAACGACGCGGCCGCCGCCGCTATCTGCGCTGGCACAGGACGTCGACCCGCACGGACCGGGTGGCTACGACGGTCACCACGTGCGTGGCGGTGCATTGTCCACGACGGCCATCGATCATGAACGCGGGTGAGCTGCCGGACACGTCGTACCGGCCTGGTTGGGCGTCGAGGGCGAAGGCGCCGCTGCTACGGGGATGGACGACTGCCACGACGTGACCGTGTGCGCTCAGCGTGACGACACCGGGCTCGGGCGTGGGTGGCACGCCCGCCGGGCCGCCGACCGCGATCAGGTGGCCCACGACGGTGCCGGGGGAGTGCTCGAGCACCTCGAGCAGCCGGCGGAACGCGCCGGTCGGGCCGATGGCCGGGAGCGACACGCCGTCCCGCCAGACCGCGACGTCGACGCACGACGTGCCGGGGTAGACCAGCTTCCAGGAGTGGCCGCCGGAGCGCAGACGTACGGTCAGGACGTCGCCGCTGATCTGGATCCCGCCGAAGCAGGTCGAGGGCGAGTTCGCGACCGGCGACTGGTCGAAGTCCCGGATCAGCGACTGCCGCTGGTTCGCGTCCAGCGTCGCGGTGACGTAACCGGTGACATGGCCGAGGTGCGCGAGCGCGTCCAGGCGCGGCCAGGTGTAGGTGCCGGAGCTGGTGCTGACGCCTGATTCGTCGATGGCCTCGGTCGCCGTACGGACCGGGTGCGTGTCGACCTCTGCGAAGGATGCGATGGCGCTGCGGGTGGCGCTGATCCGCTCGATCTCGACGTAGACCTCCGAGTCCTCGATGTACGGCGGCGCCGGTATCTCGGCATAGGTGAGAAACGCGAAGTCGGCCGGATCCGAGCCGGCGCCCGGAGCGCCGTACCCGGTCAGGCGGTATCGCGACGGCGCGTTCTTGAGCGCGTCGTACACCGCAAGCGGCGTGCCCGGCGCGCTCCAGTAGCGGCGTTCGACGATGAGGTCGCCGACGCCGATGACCTCGCCCGGCTTCGACAGCCGGGCGGGTGGGTGTGCGAGCGGTTGCTCGCCGGCGATCCGCGCCACGGTGCCGGCGAGCCAGCGGGCGTAGGCATGTGCCTGTCTGGTGCGCTCCTGGGTCGCCTGGACGTATGTCGCCGATCCCGATGGCGCTGCTCCCGGGTGCAGAGCGTGGCTGGGCGCGCCGGCTGTGCAGCCGGCGGTCACGCCGACCGCAGCCGCAATCAGCGCGCTCGCCCGCAGCGACAGCCGCATAGTTCTTGGACGTCCTCCGGGATCGTCTGGTTCTCCTGTTGTGGTCAGTGCACCCGGCGGCGGCCGCCGCGGCGGCTCAGCCGCAGGTAGGGCCGGATCGCCCAGGCCGATGGCATCGAGCTGCCGGCGCCAAGATCCACGCCGCATACCGCCGGACCTGGCGGCAGAAACCGATCTGCCGGTCGAGCTCGGCAAGACCCGCCGGACGTCGCCGGCGAGCATGGTTGCTCACCGGTCCAGGATGTCAGGCAGAGGTGAGAACTGATGAGGATTCGCGACGCCGCGTTGATGTCGCGAGGTTGCTCGTCGTACTCGTCAGGCGGCCAGCGTGAGCATCATCATGATGTCGTCGCGATCGTCCTCGGGTCCCAGCCGCAACGCCGCCGGCCATCGACCGACGATCTGCCAGCCCAGGTTGAGATAGAAGCCCTCGATGCCCTGCCCGCCCCTCACCGCGATGTGCAGCTGTTCCAACCCCAGCGATCTCGCCGTTCGTGCGGTCTCCGCAAGGAGTTCGCGCGCGTAACCGAGGCCTCGGTACCGCAGGTCCGTCTGCACGCGCGCGACGACGGCCCAGTGCGCGGTCAGCGGCGAGGTGTTCAACTGCAGGATCAACCAGCCGATCAGGTCCTCGCCGTCCAGCATGACCAGCAGTCGGTGCTCGGCGCCGAGCGCGGAACGCATGTCCTCGGCAGCAGCTCGTACCGTCGACTCGTCGACCGGAAGGAACGGGAACCCGACCGCGCCGCCGGCGTTGGACACTCGGGTCCAGCATCCGACCAGGTCCGCCAGCCGGTCGTCGCTCAGCGAAGCAGGCTCGGTGATCCATTCCATCCGGGTGGTTGGGCGCACCCACCCAGTCTCGCGTGAGCACCGCGGTGCCGGTGAACCAGGTTGCGGCGCCCGTCACCGTTCCCACCGCAGCCGCTTCGCCTTGAACGAACGTGGTGGCGGCGACGTCGCCCGCTTGTGTCATCTGCTCAGCGGCTGAACTTGCCCGGCCGGCGGTTCGGGTTGCGCAGGTAGGGCTTGCGCTGCCAGGCCTTGGGGAACACGCGCGGTGCGAAGAACCACGCGAGGAAGACGCGTACTCGCTTCCAGAATCCCGCCGGCGGGGAGTCGACCGCGATCAGGTCTACCGGCTTGCGGCGATGTGCGCGATTGCTCACCTGCCCAGGATGCCTCAGCCACGAGGCCTGCCGTTCAGGCGATGAGGAGTCGAAGCCCGAGATCCGCGGCGTCGAGGCCGCCGAGGTCACGGTTGCGTTCGGCCCAGCGGCCGGAAGCGAGGTCGTCTCGGAGGTTGCGGACGGCTCGCTGCTCGATGTCAGGGCCGAGCTTGGCCCAGATCGAGATGCCACGGCGTACGTGCTCGTCCAGGTAGGCCTCGGGGCGTCGCCAGTAGGCCTCGAAGAAGCCGTCCTCGCAGTCCCACGGGATGAGCACCGGCTCGATGCGCGCGCCGATTGCCTGCGCCTGTTCGGACAGGGACGGGCGCCCGACGAGCGTCCCTGTCAGCTCGGGTAGGTAGTCGCGGGTCAGCCAGAACCGGTTGAGGTTGCTCAAGTCGAACGTGAACACGACCGCGCGACCGGCCACGCGTTTCATCTCGCGCAGCCCGGCGATCGGATCCTGCCAGTGGTGGACGGTCGAGACCGCCATCGCCGCGTCGAACGTACCGGTCTCGAACGGCAGGTGCTCCGCGGCGGCGGCAAGCGAGGGTGCGGCCTCGCGTGGGCGTTGCGAGCGCATGACCTCCGACGGCTCCACTGCGAGAACGACGCGGTCGGTCGGCTCGTACGATCCGCTGCCGGCGCCGACGTTCACCACGGTCCGTGCGTCGCCGAGGGCAGCCCAGATCTGCGCAGCGATTCGCGGATCGGTCCGTCGGGTCGTGGTGTAGGTCGTGCCGATGGTGTCGTAGAGCTGCGCGCTCGTCATCGCTGGTGCCTCTCCGTGTCCGTCCTCAGCATCGTCGCAGAGCGCTGTTCACGATCACGAGCGGATATCCCAGGACGGCGCCTGCGGTTCGTCGTTGTACACGACGATGTCGGCGCGATCAGCCGGCTGAACCGCGTCGGAGTAGAGCTGTTGCGACGGGCCGTAGCGAGCCCGGAAGCGTCGCTCGACCTCGACGCCGGTTCCGTACAACGCCGCGTCGCGAGTGCGCGCGCGTTCGACGGTCTCCTCGAATCCGGCGGATACGAAGATCGTCAGGTCCCACCGGTCGATCAGCTCCGGGCGCAGCAGGAAGACGCCCTCGAACAGCAGCACAGCATCGACCGGCGCGGTCGTGACCGGCTCCGACCGCGCTGCATCCGTGCGGTTGTCGTAGACCGCGTGCCGGAACGCGCGGTTGCCCCCCGGGCCGAGCGGGTCGAGCAGGACTCCTCGGAGCGCGTCGTACTCGAAGTTGTCGTAGTAGTTGGCTTCCGCGGACAGTTCGCCGCGGCGGTAGCGCTGCGACCGCGGCAGCAGGAATCCCTCGATTGAGGCTCGGATCACGAAGCGACCCTGCTCGCGCAGGATGGCGGCGAGCTCATCCGCAAGCGTGGTCTTCCCGGCCGCCGGGCGCCCGTCTACGGCGACACGCGTCGGATGCCCGACGGCGACGGACGCGATCCGCGCTGCGAGGCCGTGGAGCATCTCGGTCCGTGCACGGGTGGATACCGCCCGCGGTACGTAGCCGTTCACAGATCAACGAAGTTCTTGCGCGAGCCCGATCAGAAGTCCTTCGGGGCCGCGGATGTAACAGAGCCGGTACATGTCCTCGTACTGCACGACTTCAGTGCTGACGAGTCGCGCCCCCTGTGCTTCGAGCCGAGCAAGCGTGTCATCGAGGTCGTCCACGGCGAACATCACCCGCAGGTAGCCGAGGGCGTTGACGGGAGCCGTCCGGTGATCGGCGATGACCGATGGCGTCAGAAAGCGTGAGAGCTCAAGACGGCCGTGGCCATCAGGGGTGCGCATCATGGCCACTTCGACCCGTTGCTCGCCGAGGCCGGTAACGCGGCCGGCCCACTCTCCTTCGGTCACGGCCTGTCCTTCGAGCTCCAGCCCGAGGGTGCGGAAGAACTCGATCGCGGCTTCGAGGTCCTCGACAACGATGCCGACGTTGTCCATCCGTTGAACCGCCATGCCGGCGCAGCCTACAGACGACCCAGAATCGCCGGGGTACACCGGCATCTTCGGGCAATGGGTGACACAGCTGCAGAGCCCTGCTCGGAGTTGGACGTCGCGAAGGCGACGGTTCTCGAGCGCTGGCCGTCAGCTTGCCGCGGGAGTCATCGGGCTAGCCGCGAACAGCGTCCAGTCGCCGGGAACACCCTTGAGCTGACGTGGGCCGACCTCTGTCAGATCGATCCCGGCACCCGCGACGAGGTCCTTTACCGCTTGGGTGACGAGCACCGTGCCAGGGTCGGCCTGCCCCATCACGCGGGAAGCCACCACGACCGCCAACCCGGCGACCTTGCCGTCGACGTGTTCGCACTCGCCGGTGTGGACACCGGCCCGGACGTTCAGCCCGATGCGTGACACCGCGGCGACGATCTCCTGCGCGCAACGTACGGCGCGCGCCGGCCCATCGAATACGGCGAAGAAGCCGTCGCCCGCAGTGTCGAGCTCCCGACCGCGATGGGTCCCGAGCAGCGCTCGGACGGTCGCGTGGTGGACCTGGATGAGGGCCGCCCAGGCACGGTCGCCCATCGCCGCGAGCTGCACCGTGGAATCGCCGATGTCGGTAAACAACATCGTGGTCAGCATCCGGTCGAACATCGGCTGGGTGCGAACCGATCCGGTGATGAACTGTTCGATCTCGTTCAGCACGGCGTCGGTGTCACCGGAAAGCAGCATGTGGTCCGGCCCGGCGATGTCGAGTAACCGGGCGCCCGAAATCTGGCCGGCAATCCACTCCGCCTCCTCGACCGGCACCAAGGGGCCACGGCGGATGACAAGGGTTCGGCTGGCGATGGTGGACAGCACTGCCCGGACATCGGTCGCGACCTCCATGTCGTAGAGCGCGAGCGCGGCCTGGGGGGACGCACTCCGCCGTTCGGACGCGGCCCACCATTGCACCCAGGTCGGGTCCGTGGCTCGGCTCGTCGCGGTGCTCGGCATCGTTGTCGCGACATACTCCGAGTCACCCCACGCCTCGAGGATCTCGGCGCGGCCCTCGGTGACCTCCTCGGGCGTCAACCCCCACGGGTAGTCAGGGGCAGCGTGGCCGCAGACCTGGCCGTTGTAGATCACCAGTGCGGAGACCCGGGCCGGGTGGGTGGCAGCGTAGAAGCAGACGAGGCTCGACGCGGCCATGCCGAGGGAGAGCAGGACGACCTGGGTCGAGCCGACCGCGTCGAGCACAGCGGTGAGATCGTCGGAGCGCGCGTCGAGGGTGGGCAGGACTTCACCGATCGGGTCGGACAGGCCGGTACCCCGCCGGTCGAAGAGGATCAACCTGCCGAACCCACCGATCCGCTCGAAGACGTGAGCGAGGACTCGGTCCTCCCAGTCGTGCTCGATGTTGGCCTCGTGTTTGCGCAGGAACACGACGTCATGTGGACCGTCACCAAAAGTTTGATAAGCAATGGAGAACCCATCGGGAGTGTGCGCATACCGCGTGACAGGCACCACTGCGCACCACCTCCCGCAACAGCTTGATCCTCCACGTCGACACATCCGACAGGCAACCACGAGATCGCATGGCCCATTGGTGGGGCTGGAGTCCCACGCATGGCCCATTGGTGGGGCTGGTCTCTGTCGCAGCTGTCCGCCCGACTCAGCCCGGCGCAGCCAGTCCACGGTGCGAGTGCCCCGGCCCGATCCACCATTGCGGTGAGATTTCTCGGAGAACCCCACCGAGCGGAGGTGGCACCCGCTCCGTTATGGCATCACTTGCCAAGCAGTGCGCGAGGAATCGCTGCGAAAGTCCTACGCGAGGGCCCTGATGGCGTCGTAGCCGACTGTTAATCGCGCCAACACGATCCAGGAGTCACGGAAGGCGGTGGATCTGGCCTTCCTCAGCGAGCGCGATTGGACCGTGGAACACAGTAGCCGCAGCTGCGAGAGACTTTTCTCGGTCGTTGCCCGGCCAGAAGTGAGTCAGCAGCAACCGGCGTGCGCGAGCCTCTCGCGCGGCTTGTCCCGCCTCTCGGGCGTTGAGATGGAACTTCGGTTGTCGGTCGGCCGTTCCCTGAGCCTGCTCATCGCCGAACTCTCGATCGGTCGCCTCCACGACGTAAAGGTCCGCGTCCCGGCCTAACTCGGCAAGCGCCGGGTCCGGTCCGCAGTCACCCGTAAAGGCGACGGTGAACTGCTCGCATTCCAGCCTGATCCCCGCGTTGGGCACCCAATGCGGGAGCGCAAACGATCGAAGCCGCAACGGACCAACGTCGTAGTCGCTGTGGGGCAGCGGATGCCAGTCGAAGACTTGTTCAAGGTTGGATCGGCTTTGCTCGGGATCTTCTTCCATCGACACCAGCATCTCGATCACCCCGGCAGGTGAGTAAAGGGGAATCGGCCCTGCGCGCCGAGCTCCGAACCAGCGAGCACGAAACAGGCCGTGCAAATCGGCGGCGTGGTCGGCATGCCGGTGAGTGACCAATACAGCGTCGATGCCCGCGGCGTTGGTCGTGCCAACGTAGGCGAGGAGCCTACTCAGGGTGCCGTATCCCAGATCGACCACAACCCGGAAGCCGTCACTCTCCACCACGAAACCGCTGCAGGCTCGACCGGGCTCCGGCCAAGCCCCGCAGCTGCCTAAGACGATCAGATGACCCGTCACCAGAATAAGTCTCTCAAAGGCAATGCGCCCGTGATCGTCCAATGCCTGCGTAGCGAGAAGGCGGGATGCGTTCGGACTTCTCGGCCGCCGTTAGGTTGACGACGTGCGGTTGGTGGTGGCGCGGTGGGCACCTATCCAACGCTTGGGCAGTGGTTCCGATCATTGATCTCCACCGTGCGCCCGTCAGGGTCGTGGAACAGCTGACGACATCCCCAGGACATCTGCTCGTGCGTCCCCGAGGCCTCCATTCCAAGCGCTGTGAGAGCGGCGACGACCCGATCCAGCGAATCGACGTAGAAGCCGACGAAGACCTCTCCCGGTCGGCGGTGCTCGAGTGAGGCGGTTGGACCGGTCGCTTGATAGATGGCAAAGTGCACCGGGCCGAGCTCCGCCGCGTAATGCGTCGGGCCGTCATCGTGTCGCTCGTCGACAAGGGCAATGCCGGCCGATCGGTAGAACTCGGCGCACCTAGGTGCATCTGAGGCGAACAACACGATGGATGCGACTTCGGCGGTCATGGGCTCACGTTCTCACACGGTCGCCTGCGGCACTGAATCCGTGCTGACTTTCGTCGCGACGATCCACATGAAGCGGACCCTCTGACCGTCGCCATCGTCCTCATCGACAACGTCCAATGTGGCACGCTCGCGAACGGCACTTCGGTCGTTCCCGTTTCAGCACACAACCTGGCCCAACACGCCGCTGAGACTGGTGTCCTGCGGTCGATGCGCGGCGAGTCGCAAGCGGTTGTGTGCAGAAACGGGGGCGGGCGATCGTGCGGGAACGCCGGATACGTTCGAAGTTCGCGGGCGCCGTTAGGTTGACGACGTGCGGTTGGTGGTGGCGCGGTGCTCGGTCGACTACTCAGGTCGGCTCGATGCGCATCTTCCGTTGGCCACCCGGCTGCTCATGGTGAAGACCGACGGCACCGTCCTCATCCACGCCGACGTCGGGAGCAAGGCGCTCAACTGGATGAGCCCGCCGTGCACATTGCGTGAGGAGGCGGAGCGCTGGACGGTCACCAACAAGACGGGCGAGCAGCTGGTGATCACCATCGACGAGATCGTCTCCGACGCGTACGCCGACCTCGGCATCGAGCCGGGTCTGGTCAAGGACGGCGTCGAGGCGCACCTGCAGGTGCTGCTCGCCGAGCACTGCGAGTCGATCGGCGCCGGCTTGCGGCTCGTGCAGCGCGAGTTCCCGACCGATATCGGGCCGGTCGACCTGCTGTGCAGAGACGAGTCCGGCCGAACCGTCGCAGTCGAGATCAAGCGACGTGGCGAGATCGACGGGGTCGAGCAGCTGACCCGGTACGTCGAACGGCTCGACCGGGACCCGATGTTGCGGCCGGTCCGAGGCGTCCTCGCCGCCCAGGAGATCAAGCCACAGGCCCGCGTGCTTGCAAGCTCTCGCGGGATCGAGTGCGTCGTCATCGACTACGACGAGCTGCGCGGGATCGACCCCGTGGTGCCGCGGCTGTTCTGACCGACGCCGCGATACGCGAGACTTGACGCGTGGAGATCCGCACCGCCGGGGTCGTCGGCCTGGGCACGATGGGCGCGGGCATCGTCGAGGTGTTCGCGCGGTCAGGCCTCGAGGTCGTCGCACTGGAAGTGAACGATGCGCTGCTCGCCGCCGGCACCGCTCGGCTCGAGAGGTCATTGAACCGTCAGGTCGACCGCGGCCGGCTCAGCGCCGAGGACCGGGACGCCCAGCTCGGACGGGTCCGCTTCACCACGCATCGCAGCGAGCTCGCCGCCACTGATCTGGTCGTCGAGGCGATTCCGGAGCGGCTCGACCTGAAGGCGGAGCTGTTCGCGGATCTGGATCAGATCTGCCCGCCCTCGACCATTCTCGCGACCAACACGTCGTCGTTGCCGGTCACGCGGATTGCAGCGACGACGGGCCGGCCGGACCGCGTCGTCGGCATGCACTTCTTCAACCCGGCTCCGGTCATGCGGCTGGTCGAGGTCGTGCACACCGTCCTGACCGACGCCGAGGTCGTCGAGGCGGTACGTGAGCTCGCGACCACGTGCGGCAAGACCCCGGTGGTCGTCGGCGACCGCGCCGGCTTCGTCGCCAACGCCTTGCTGTTCGGGTACCTCAACGCCGCAGCGCGCGCCGCCGAGACCGGACAGGCTGCGGTTGCCGACATCGATGCGGGCATCGTGGCCGGCTGCGGCCTTCCGATGGGACCGCTGACCCTGCTCGACCTGATCGGCCTCGACGTGTCGCTCGACGTCCTCGAGACGCTGTACGACGAAACCCGCGACCAGCGCTACGCCGCGGCGCCGCTGCTCCGGCGCCTGGTCATGGCCGGCCAGCTCGGCCGCAAGTCGGGTCGCGGCTACTACCGGTACGACGGCCCGGAGGTTGAGCCCGCCCTCGCCGTACCGGAGTTCGCCGCGGCTGCCCCGAGGCCCTTCGACCGCGTGGTCGCCGTAGTCGGGAGCGGCAAGTCGCGCGTGACGGCCGCGCTCGCCGACGTGCCAGCAGTGCCGATCGAGGACGTCGCGGACGTCGACGTCGTCGTGATCGACGGCGGCACGCGGTCGGGCACGGCCGAGCTCGCCGCCCGGGTCGCCCGCGTCACACGGGCGGGAGCGGTGCTTGCCGTCGCCACCACGGACGAGGCACCGGTCGGCACGATCGCGGCCGGCACGGGTCGAGCCGCCGATGTCGTCGGGCTGCACGCCGCACGGACCCCGCGGCCGGGCGTCCTCGAAGTCGTGGCGACGATCGAGTCGTCGCCGGCCGCCGTAGCGACGGTGGGCGCGGCGGTGCGTGCCGCCGGGCTGGTCGCCGTACCGTGCCGCGACCGGCCGGGCCACGTCCTGGACCTGCTCGTCCTCCCACATCTCGGTGACGCGGTGCGGATGGTCGACGACCACTACGCGAGCAGCGCCGACGTCGACACCGCGATGACGCTCGGCTGCGGCTACCCGGACGGGCCGTTCGCGATGCTCGATGCGGTCGGAGCCGACCATCTGCGGTCGGGGCTGCTGCACCTTGCGGCGGCGACGCACCAGGCTGCCTTGGCCCCCGCGCCGCTGCTCGACGAGCTCGCGGCTTTCGGCGGGGGAGTGACGCCATGAGCCCGCGGCGGGCGCGGCGCAAGGACGAGTCGCCCGCGCCGCTGCGCGCCCGCGCGATCCCGATGACGGAGAGCCACCCCGATGGTGAGTGGGTGGTCCGGCCGGTGTCGGCCGAGTCCGCCGGCAAGAGCTACCGCTGCCCGGGGTGCGACCAGGAGATCCGCCCGAGCCTGCCGCACATCGTCGCCTGGCGGCCCGGGGCCGAGGGTGATCGGCGGCACTGGCACACCCCGTGCTGGAACGCCCGCCTGCGCCGGGGCGCCGACGTCAAACGCTCCCGCAACGCACCCCGCTACGGCTGACCGCTTGCCGGGCGTTCAGCTGCGAACGACCTCGAGCGCGGGGGAGTCGACCAACGTCTGGAGTACGACGCAGTAGCGCTTGGTCGTCTCGACCAGCGCGTCGAGCTCCTCGCTGGATGCGGGCGAGTCAACGTCGAAGATCAGCCGGATCGCCCGGAAACCGACCGGGGCGTCGCGATCCAGCCCGAGCGTTCCGCGGAAGTCCAGATCGCCCTCCGCGCGCAGTGTCCCGCTGATCTCGATACCGCGGTTGGTCGCAACCGCGCGCATCGTGACGCCGGCGCACGCGACCAGCGCCTGAAGCAGCATGTCGCCGGAGCAGGCGAGCGACCCGTCGCCGCCGGTCGCCGGGTGCAGACCGGCCTCGACCAAGGCGCGACCGGTCTGCACCGAGCAGGACACCTCGGCGTCGTCGAGTGACCCGTCGGCGCGCAGGGTGACCAGCGCGCTGTCCGGGTCCGCTCGGTACTGCTCCTTCAGCGGCTGCTGCCGCTCTCGCAGAGTTGCTGCATCCACTGCTCAGTCGCCCGTCGACGGGTCGATCTGGGTGGTGATCCGCGAGACCTTGTCCGCCGGGAAGCCTCCGCAGCGGGCGTGCTCGTAGACGATGTCCTCGTCCGGAGCGATATAGACGCAGTACAGCTTGTCGTCCGTGACGTAGCTGTGCAGCCAGTGGATGTCTGGGCCGAGCGAGGTGATCACCTGGTTGGACTTCTGGCTGATGGCACGCAGCTCGTCGCCGGACAGCTTGCCGGCACCCGGCAGGTCGCGCTCGATGACGTACTTGGGCATGTCGTTGCCTCCCCTGTGTGTTAACGTACCGGCGGTACGTCGATCACATTCCGACAGTAGGAGAATATGCATACCGCTGGTATGGAAGTCAAGCCCACATCGAAAGATAAGCGGGTCGCGCAGGGACTGGGCACCCGGGAGGCCCTGATCACGGCCGCCCGGGAGATGTTCGGCGCGCAGGGGTACGCGGCCACGTCGACCGAGGAGATCGTCGAGCGCGCAGGGGTGACCAAGGGCGCGCTCTACCACCACTTCGCGGACAAGGAGCGGCTCTTCCGCGCGGTCTTCGAGCAGGTCCAGCAAGAGGTCTCGGACCAAGCCGTGATCGAGTTCCTTCAGCCCGACTCGTGGGACGCGCTGGTGGTCGGTTGCCGGCTGTGGGTCGAGGCGCACGCCGATCCGGCGGTCCGCCAGATCGTGCTGATCGACGCCCGGGTCGTGCTCGGCTGGGAGACCGCGCGGCTGATCGAGACCAGGTTCAGCACCGTTGCGCTGCGCGGCGCGCTGCGCAAGGCGATGCACGCCGGGGTGATCAGGCGCGAGCCGCTGCGGCCGCTCGCCCTCATGCTGATCGGCGCGCTGAGCGAGGCCTGCCTGTATCTCGCCGAGGCCGATGACCCGGTGGCGGCGAAGGCGGAGATCGGCGAGCTGATCGTGAGCCTGCTCTGCGGGATGCGGGTGTCGCCGGACGAACCCGCCGAGGTCGCCGGCCGCGCTGAGGTCGTCGGGACGGCCGAGATCGCCGACACCGCCGCCGAGTCCGCCGACACCGCCGCCGAGATCGCCGACACCGCCGCCGAGACCGCCGACACCGCCGCCGAGTAGCCGCGCGGCGACTCGCGGTCTTGTCTCCCCACGCATGGCCCATGCGTGGGCCCCCAGCACCACCAATGGGCCATGCGTGGGCCCCCAGCACCACCAATGGGCCATGCGTGCGATCGGCCCTGCGTGCGGGGACGGCCGGTTGCAGCGAGTTTCCAGGCCACGTTCAGAGAAGTTTCACAACCGGCGGCAACGGTGGATACGTGAGCGACGAGACGTACGACAGCGAGATTCCCGGCCAGCAGCACCTCGACCTTCCCGAGATCACGGAGGTCGCGGGCGAGCCCGATCCGGCGTACCGGCACTCCCGGCGCCGCAAGATCATCGCCGGCGGCACTCTGGTGGCGACCGGGCTGGCGGTCGGCGCTTGGGGCCTCACCGACGCACTGGCGGGCGGGCACGCGACCCACGGCTTCCCTCACGTGGCTTCGCTGTCCGCCGCCGGTGCGGTCAACGCATCGGATGCCGCGGCTGCGGTCGACAACGCCGTCGTGGACATCGACGCGACCGACCGTTACAGCGGCGAGGAGGACGCCGGCACCGGCATGGTCATCACGTCGGGCGGTGTCGTGCTCACCAACAACCATGTGGTTCGGGGCGCGACCAGTGTGACGGTCACCCTGGTGTCGTCCGGTCGCAGCTACCACGCCAAGGTCATCGGCACGGACGCGACCGACGACGTCGCGCTGGTCAAGATCCAAGGTGCCAGCGGGCTGTCCACGATCAGCGCCGCTGATGCATCGGCCGCGAAGACGGGTACGTCGGTCGCCGCCATCGGCAACGCACTCGGCCGCTCGGGCACGCCGACCGTCACGACGGGGAAGATCACCGGCACCGGCCGGACGATCACCGCTTCGGACGAGGACGGCTCGGACCCCGAGCAGCTGAACGGCATGCTCGAGATCGACGCCGAGATCGTGTCCGGAGACTCCGGCGGGCCCTTGGTCGACTCCAGCGGTCAGGTGATCGGGATGGACACGGCGGCCTCGAGCTCATCGGGCTTCGGTGCCGACGCGAGCGGCGTGACGGAGTCCAACGACGGCTACGCGATCCCGATCACGACCGCGCTGTCGATCGCGAAGAAGATCGCCGGCGGCAAGGCCAGCTCGACCATCGTCATCGGTACGCCGGGATTCCTCGGCGTCGAGCTCGGCTCGTCCGCGTCGACCGGATCGGGCAGCGGGGCCTACCCCGGCTTCGGCAACGGCGGTACCGGCAACGGCTGGCCGGGACTCGGCAGCGGGATCCCTGGCGGCAGTAGTGGGACCTGGCCCGGGTTCGGCTCGACCGGATCGAGCCAGTCCCCGGGCGGTACGACGTACGGCACCGCCTACCGCACCGCGGCGTCGACCGACGCGGGCCTGACCGTGCTCGGCGTGGTCGCGAACAGCCCGGCGGCCAAGGCCGGCATCAGCGAGGGCGACACGATCAGCTCGATCAACGGCACGACCGTCACTACCGAGGAGCAGCTCACCGCGGCGCTCGATCGCACCCACGGCGGTGATCGCGTCACGGTCGGATGGACCGACTCCTCAGGCGGCACGCACCAGGCCACCGTCACGCTGATCGACGGCCCGGCGGCGTAGCCGCGCAGAGCCCGGCGGCGCGTCCCTTTCCTGCGCGCCGCCGGGCTCCTTCGCCCTGGCGACCATCGCGCGAGCCACGATCGCGCGAGCCACTATCGTGCGAGCCACTATCGTGCGAGCCGCGATGTCACAGATCCTGGCGAATACCGTCCTGCCGGCACGGCGGGAGCCGGTGACACTGCACACCGCCGACGGGCTCGAGCTGGTCGGCGAGCTCGCGCTCCCGGAGTCCGCGCCGCCGGTCGCCACGCTGATAACGCTGCATCCGCTGCCCACGCAGGGCGGCATGATGGACAGCCACCTGTTCCGCAAGGCGGCGAACCGGCTGCCCGCGCTCGCCGATCTCGCGGTGCTCCGCTTCAACACGCGCGGCACCCAGAGCGAGGCCGGGCGCAGCGCGGGGCAGTTCGACGGTGGCGAGTCCGAGCGGTACGACGTCGCCGCCGCGCTCGACCTCGCCGAGTCGCGGGACCTGCCCGCCCTGTGGCTGGTCGGTTGGTCGTTCGGCACCGATCTCGCGGTGCGCTACGGCTGCGACCCGAGCGTCACGGGCGCGATCCTCATCTCGCCGCCGCTGAAGACCGCAACCGACGTCGACCTCGCCACGTGGGCGGCCTCCGGCAAGCCGCTGGTCGCGATCGTCCCGGAGCTCGACGACTACCTGAGACCGAAGCAGGCGGGTGAACGGTTCGCGGTCGTGCCGCAGGCGAGAGTGATCGACGTACCGGGGGCGAAGCACTTGTTCGTCGGCTACACCGAGGCGGTGCTCGACGCCATCGTCGCGACCGTTGCCCCCGATCGGGCGCCGCTTCCGCGGGAGTGGCCGCCGGGCGACGGCGCGGCCGGCTAGGAGCGCCGGACCGCCTCGACCAGCTCGGTCAGCACGCCGCCGGCGCTGCGCGGATGGATGAAGGCGATCGCGGACCCGCCGAAACCGTGCCGCGGCGTCTCGTCGATCAGCTCGGCGCCGCTCTCGCGCAGCGCGCTGAGCGAGCCGACGATGTCGTCGACGCCGTAGGCGACGTGGTGCAGCCCTTCACCGCGCGTCTCGAGGAACTTGCCGACCGGCGTGTCGGGACGGGTCGGCTGGAGCAGCTGGACGCAGGACCGGCCGGTGGCGCTGTCGGCAACGACGAGCATCGCCTCGTGCACGCCCTGCGCCTCGTTCGTTTCGCGGCCGAGAACGGTGAGGTCGAACGCCGCCGTGTAGCGGGCGATCGTCGCCTCGAGGTCCCTGCACGCGATCCCGACGTGGTCGATGCGGGTGAACATCGCCGTATCGTGTCAGTTATGCCTGGTTCGGTGATCGTCGGTGGTGCCCGTACTCCAATCGGCAAGCTGCTCGGCTCGCTCGGTGACTTCCCGGCGGTTGATCTCGGTGGCTTCGCCATCGAGGCGGCTCTGGCGCGGGCGGGCATCGGTGGCGACGACGTCGACTACGTGATCCTGGGTCAGGTCCTGCAGGCCGGCGCCGGCCAGATCACGGCCAGGCAGGCCGCCGTCAAGGGCGGCATCCCGATGACGGTGCCGGCGTTGACGGTCAACAAGGTCTGCCTGTCCGGTCTCGACGCGATCGCGCTGGCCGACCAGCTGATCGGCGCGGGTGAGTTCGACGTCGTGGTCGCCGGCGGCATGGAGTCGATGACGAACGCGCCGCACCTGCTGCCGGGTGCTCGCCGCGGCTACCGGTACGGCGACGGCGTGCTGCTCGACTCGATGGCGTACGACGGGCTGTTCTGCGCGTTCGACCAGTGCGCGATGGGGGAGTCGACCGAGAAGCACAACGCGCTTCTCGGGATCAGCCGCGTGGAACAGGACGAGTTTGCCGCGCGGTCGCACCAGCTTGCTGCCGCGGCGCAGAAGAACGGCGCGTTCGACGAGGAGATCGTCACCGTGAGCGTTCCGCAGCGTCGCGGCGACCCGATCGTCGTGACGACCGACGAAGGCGTGCGCGCCGACACGACGGTCGAGGGGCTGACGTCGCTGCGTCCGGCCTTCGCCAAGGACGGCACGATCACCGCGGGCTCGGCGTCACAGATCTCCGACGGCGCCTGTGCGGTCGTCGTGATGTCGCGCGACGCCGCAGAGCGGCACGGCGCGCCGGTGCTCGCCGAGATCGGCTATCACGGCGTCGTCGCCGGACCGGACGCGTCGCTTCAGGCCCAGCCGGCGAACGCGATCAACAAGGCGCTGGCCCGTGCCGGCGAGGACGTCTCAGCCCTCGACCTGATCGAGATCAACGAGGCCTTCGCTGCGGTTGCGGTGCACTCCGCGAAGCTGCTCGACGTGTCGTGGGACAAGGTCAACGTGAACGGCGGCGCGATCGCGCTCGGCCACCCGATCGGTGCGTCCGGCGCGCGCCTCGCGCTCACCCTCGCGCTCGAGCTCCGCCGGCGCGGTGGCGGATACGGCGCGGCCGCGCTCTGCGGCGGCGGCGGCCAGGGCGACGCCCTGCTCCTGCGCGTCCCCGCTGCCTGAGTCCGGAGCGACCCCTAGGGTCGAGCTATGGCCTTCGACGTCGCGGAGCTCGTCGCGCGTGCCCGCGACGGTGACCACCGCAGCGTCGCCCGGCTGATCTCCCTGATCGAGAGCTCTTCACCGCAGCTGCGCGAGGTGACGGCCGCACTCGCGCCGCACGCCGGTGCCGCCGAGGTCATCGGGTTGACCGGCTCGCCGGGGGTCGGCAAGTCGACGACGACGTCTGCGTTGCTGACGGCGTACCGGGCGGCCGGCAAGCGGGTCGGTGTGCTGGCCGTCGACCCGTCGTCGCCGTTCAGCGGCGGCGCGTTGCTCGGTGACCGCGTGCGCATGCAGGACCACGCGACGGATCCCGGCGTCTACATCCGCTCGATGGGCACCCGCGGGCACCTCGGCGGCCTGGCGTGGGCGACACCGCAGGCGGTCCGCGTGCTCGACGCGGCCGGCTGCGACGTCGTGATCGTGGAGACCGTCGGAGTCGGGCAGGCCGAGGTCGAGATCGCCTCGCTCGCGGACACGACAGTCGTGCTGCTCGCGCCCGGCATGGGCGACGGCATCCAGGCGGCGAAGGCCGGCATTCTCGAGATCGCGGATGTCTTCGTCGTCAACAAGGCCGACCGCGACGATGCCGACCACACCGTGCGCGATCTGCGCACGATGATGTCGCTGGCCGAGTCGCCGGACCCCGGCGCCTGGAAGCCGCCGATCGTCAAGACGATCGCGTCCCAGGGCGAGGGCAGCGACGCGCTCGTCGAGGCGATCGCACGACACCGCGAGTGGCTGCTGTCCTCGGGTCAGCTCGAGCGTCGCCGCCGCGCCCGCATTGCCGACGAGATCGAGGCGATCGCGGTCACCGCCGTACGCGAACGGTTCAGCGACCTGCGCGGAGGTGCGGCGCTGGACGCGCTCGCCGATCGGGTGCTGTCCGGTTCGACCGATCCTTACGCCGCAGCCGACGAGCTGGTTGCGGCCGCGAGCGCGGAGTAGGCCGCTGCGCCGGCCGCTGACTCGGGCGTCATGATCCCTTCGCCTGGCAGCCGGCGAAGGTCGCGTTCCAACCCTTGAGCTTCTCGACGTAGTCATGCGCGCGGTCTCGGAGAGATTTGCCGCCGGCCGTGAACGCGTCCGGTGAGGTCACGATGTCCTGCGCGCCGGCACCGCTGCGGTTGGTCACGATCAGCAGGTAGCTGCGCGCCGGCGGCGCCTGACCGTTGGCGTGGAACACGACTCCGTTCGCGACGACGAAGTAGATCCTCGCGTCGGCGACGTCGTGGATCAGGTTGCTCAGCGGTTGCGGTGCGGCGCTTTCGTCGACGGTGAGGTTCGGCACCCGGCCGCTCGGACAGCTCGGCGGCTGGGGTGACTGGGTCGGCGATGCCTGGACGACGACTGCCGGCTGCCGGTGCCGCGCCGGATGATGGCTGGCCAGAGCGAGCCCGAGTGGAACTCCCGCCGCAACGACCAGCGTCGTGGTCGCGCCGGCCGCGATCTGCTGCCGACGCACCTTCCTGCGGCTGCGCTCGCGGGCGCCGGCGACGGGATCGGCGTACTCCACCGTCTCCGCGCGTTCCTGCAGACAGTCGCGGATCATGGTGTCGAGGTCGGTCATGGCGTTCTCCCAGCGAAGTCGCGAGTAACGGGATGGGTGCGAAGCGCGGCGAGAGCGCGACGGAGATGAACGCGCACCGTGCTCGCCGCGCAGCCGAGGATCCGGGCGATCGCGTCATCGTCGAGATCCTCGTAGAAGTGCAGGACGACCACGGCACGCTGACGAGTCGGCAAGCTTTGGATGGTTACCCAGAGGGCCTGCCGGTCGATCGCCGTCTGGTCGAACTCGATCGTCGTTGTGGGCAGCTCGGCGGTGTCGGTCACTCGCTCGGAGAAGGACCGGCGGCGGCGCCAGGAGGTGAGCTGGTTGACCATGATCTTGCGGGCGTAAGCGTCCGGGTTGCCCTCGTCCGCCAGCCGCCGCCAGCGGCGATGCACGCGCGTCAGCGCTTCTTGCGAAAGGTCCTGTGCGAGCTGTCGGTCGCCGGTGAGCAGGTAGCCGAACCGGATCAGAGCCGGCCCGCGCGCGACCGCCCACTCATCGAACTCCGCGCCCACACCTCATTAACGCGCTCTGCGCGCCGATCCGGGTACCGAAGGCTCACGCAAACCTGCCACCGATCACGGTTGTCGCGGGCTGCGTCGCTCGAGCTGGTGGATCAGGCTCTTCAAGCTCGCGACCTCGTCGCGGAGCGCCTTCTTGCCGGCGTTGGTCAGCTCGATCCAGGTACGGGGTCGCTTGCCGTCGTACCCCTTCTCGATCGTGACCAGCTTCGCTTTCTCCAGGACGGTGAGGTGCTGCGAGAGGTTGCCGGCGGTGAGGTCGAGCGCGTCGCGCAGGTAGGTGAACTCCACGCGTCGCGCTTGTTGCGCGATGGCGAGGATGCCGAGCCGGACCCGTTGGTGTACGACGTCGTCGAGCCCGTTGACCGGGTGCTCGCTCATCCGGCCGGCCGCTGACGACGGGCATGGGCGAGGGCGACGACGAGGCTGCCGGCCAGCAGGACAGCGCCGCTGGCCAGCAGCCGGGGAAGGAAGCCCCAGATATCGGGGTGGGCGAGATGGGTCAGGAGCGAGGCCGAGTGCGCGGCCAGGCGGGTGTGGTGGACGACGGTCATCGCGACCACCAGGTAGACCACCGTGACCGCCGCCAGCACCCAGTCGCGTTCGATCCAGGCGAGCAGCAGCAGCGCCAACCCGATCGCTCCCTCCGGACTGGCGATCCGGTCGACGAGGGTGCCGGGACTGCCGGGGTTCGAAATGGCGTGCAGGGAGGTCGGGTTCGCGCTCGACCACAGTGCCCATGCGATCGTGAGCACGGTGAGCGCGGCGCCGACCGCAAGGTAGGGCTGCACCCTGGTGCCGATGCCGCGCTCGTTGGACCGGCGCAGGTAGAACCACCCGATGACCGCATAGGCGAGGAGCAGCGCCACCGTCCAGTACCAGAGCGACAGGACTCCGTAGGCCCGGCAGATCTCGCGCCCGCCGGACTCGGCCGCGCAGTGCGTGTGGTGCGGGCCATAGCGGTCGAACGGGATCGCACCGAAGGTCACCACTGCGAACACGAGGAGCGGCAACCACGCGCTCCGCTGGTCGCGGCGTACCCGTCTGGTCAGGCTGCGGGTGGCTGCCAGAAGGTTCTGCGGGTCACCCGATGCGGATGCGGGCGTAGACGTCATAGCACAAGGTTTGCATTACAAACCTCTTTTGTCCAGAGACCAAAGGCACGACGGTTCGCCGTACGATCGGCGGCTGTGAGCCGGGAGCCGCTCGACCTGCCGTTCGACCCGATCGAACGGGCCGGCGAGCTGTGGGAGTCGCACTTCGGACCGGCGGCCGCCATGCGGGTCGCGACCTCGGTCATGCGCGCCCAGCAGCTGTTGCTCTCGCGCTACGACGAGATCCTCAGGCCGTATGCGCTGACGTTCGCGCGTTACGAGGCGCTGGTGCTGCTGCACTTCAGCCGCACCGGGGAGCTGCCGCTGTCGGTCATCGGCGAACGGTTGATGGTGCACCCGACCAGCGTCACCAACACGATTGACCGGCTGGCCGCGCAAGGCTTCGTCGAGCGCCGGCGCAACCCGCGCGACGGTCGCGGAGTGCTCGCGAAGCTGACCGACGCGGGTCGGGAGACGCTCGAGCGCGCCACCGTCGACCTGACCGCCGACGGCTTCGGGCTCACGGCGTACGACGAGAGCGACCTGCGAGCAATCTTCGAGCAGCTGCGTACTTTGCGGCTGGCGGCGGGAGACTTCGGAGTGGCGGGGGTTGGCCAAGATACTAGGACGTCCTAGTATCTACTGAGGGGCCTTCACCCGGGAGTGTGCGATGGACGCGAAGGACATCGAGGCGGGCCGCGCACGCTGGCAGCAGCGGTTCGACGCGGCCGGCACTCGCGAGGCCGACTTCACCTCCCTGTCGGGCAGTGAGGTCGACCCGGTCTACGGCCCGGCGCCCGGCACGGGCTACGACGGCTTCGAGCGGATCGGGTGGCCGGGCGAGTACCCGTTCACCCGCGGGCTGTATCCGACCGGTTACCGCGGCAAGCAGTGGACGATCCGGCAGTTCGCCGGGTTCGGCAACGCGGAGCAGACCAACCAGCGCTACAAGATGATCCTCGAGGCCGGCGGCCACGGGCTGTCGGTCGCGTTCGACATGCCGACGTTGATGGGCCGCGACTCCGACGACCCGCGCTCGCTCGGCGAGGTCGGGCACTGTGGCGTCGCCATCGACTCCGCCGCGGACATGGACGTGCTGTTCGCCGGCATCCCGCTGGCGGATGTCACCACGTCGATGACGATCAGCGGTCCCGCCGTACCGATCTTCTGCATGTACCTCGTCGCCGCCGAGCGGCAGGGCGCAGACATCGGCGTACTCGACGGAACGCTGCAGACCGACATCTTCAAGGAGTACATCGCGCAGAAGGAGTGGCTGTTCGGGCCCGAGCCGCACCTGCGCCTGATCGGCGACCTGATGGAGTTCTGCGACCAGCGGATCCCGCGCTACAAGCCGCTGTCGGTCTCGGGCTACCACATCCGCGAAGCCGGCTCGACCGCCGTACAGGAGCTGGCGTACACCCTCGCCGACGGGTTCGGCTACGTCGAGCTCGGGCAGTCGCGCGGCCTGGACGTCAACCGGTTCGCACCCGGACTGTCCTTCTTCTTCGACGCGCACATCGACTTCTTCGAGGAGATCGCGAAGTTCCGTGCCGCGCGGCGGATCTGGGCGCGGTGGATGCGTGACGTGTACGGCGCAACCGATCCGCGCGCACAGTGGCTGCGCTTCCACACCCAGACCGCCGGCGTCTCGCTCACGGCACAGCAGCCGGACAACAACGTCGTGCGTACCGCGGTCGAGGCACTCGCTGCCGTGCTCGGTGGCACGAACTCGCTGCACACCAACGCTTTGGACGAGGTGCTCGCGCTGCCGAGTGAGAAGGCCGCGGAGATCGCGCTGCGGACTCAACAGGTGCTGATGGAGGAGACCGGCGTCACGAACGTCGCCGACCCGCTCGGCGGCTCGTGGTACCTCGAGGCGCTCACCGACCGGATGGAGGCGGAGGCGGAGGCGATCTTCAGCCGGATCCGCGAGATGGGCAGCGACGGCACGATGACGTCGGGCATCCTTCGCGGCATCGAGGACGGCTGGTTCATGGCCGAGATCGCCGATGCCGCGTTCGCCTACCAGAAGGCGCTGGAGAAGGGCGACAAGAAGGTGGTCGGCGTCAACGTCGGCGAGGACACTGTCGTCGGCGAGCTCGAGATCCTCCGCGTCTCCCACGAGGTCGAGATCGAGCAGAACCGGATGCTCGCCGCGCGGCGCGATGCCCGCGACGACGCGGCCGTCATGGCCTCGCTCGCGACCCTGCGCGAGGCGGCCCGCGGGTCCGCGAACCTGCTCCCGCCCATGCTCGAGGCCACCAGGCTCGAGGCGACCTTGGGCGAGATCTGCGGCGTACTGCGCAAGGAGTGGGGCAGCTACCGGGAACCTGCCCGCTTCTGAGCTGCGCCGGGCTTCATTAGCCTTGATCGCGTGACCTCCGCTCCCCGAGACCTGCCGCTGCGAGGCGCCGTCGACCTGTCCACCCTCAACCGACCGGCGCCGGCGGCCGGCGCGCCTGCAGCGGCCCCTGGTGCGCTGGTCATCGACGTCACCGAAGCGAGCTTCGAGACCGAGGTCGTCAACCGCTCGATGCAGGTGCCGGTGGTCATCGACTTCTGGGCCGACTGGTGCGGGCCGTGCAAGCAGCTCTCGCCGGTTCTGGAGAAGCTGGCGAGCGAGGGTGGCGGCCGCTGGGTGCTCGCGAAGATCGATGTCGACGCGCAGCCCCGGTTGAGCCAGGCGTTCCAGATCCAGAGCATCCCGAGCGTGATGGCGGTGATCGGCGGCCAGCCGGTGCCGCTGTTCCAGGGCGCCGTCTCCGAGCAGCAGGCGCGCCAGGTGATCGACGAGGTGCTGCGGGTCGCCGCGGCGAACGGCGTGAGCGGGACCGTCGAGGCGGCGGAGCCCACGGAGCCCGCTCCGGACGAGTCCGGTGTTGATCCGCGGTACGCCGATGCCGAGGCCGCTCTCGATCGTGGAGATCTCGAGGCTGCACTGGCCGCGTTTCGCGTCGTCCTCGAGCATGCGCCGGCCGACCCGATCGCGCTGGCCGGCGTCGCCCGCTGCGAGCTGCTCCTGCGGGTGAGAGGAGTCGACGAGGCGGCCGCCCGCGCGCGGGCGGCCGGCGCGCCGGACGACGTCGACGCGGCGCTGGTGGTCGCCGACCTCGACCTGGCCGACGGCCGGGTCGACGAGGCGATCGGCGGGCTGGTCGACCTGGTACGACGCAGCGCCGGTGACGACCGCGAGCGGGCGCGACTGCATCTGGTCGAGCTCTTCGCAGTGCTCGACCCGCAGGACCCCCGACTGGCGGCCGGCCGCCGAGCCTTGGCGAACGCCCTCTTCTAACCCGCAACACCGCCGCACGCACACCCCTGCACGCACACCCCGCACGCACACCCCCGCACGCTCTGGCGTTCGGTGGTCAAGATCACGAAGAGGGGTGGGCGACGGGGGTCGTTACGCTCGCGGCATGGCTGACTACGTGAGGCTCGAGGTCGAGGGCGCAATCGGGACGATCCGCCTTGACCGCCCGCCGATGAACGCGCTCAACGCGCAGGTGCAGGAAGAGATGAAGGCGGCGGCGATCGAGGCCGGCGAGCGGCGAGAGGTGCGCGCCGTCATCATCTGGGGCGGCCCGAAGATCTTCGCGGCCGGCGCGGACATCAAGGAGATGGCGGTCGCGTCGTACTCGGACATGGTCGACCGGTCGACCGGCCTGTCGGAGGCGTTCTCGACAGTTGCGCGGATCCCGAAGCCGGTCGTCGCCGCGATCAACGGGTACGCGCTCGGCGGCGGTTGCGAGCTTGCGCTGTGCGCCGACCGGCGGATCGCCGCCGAGGACGCCCACCTCGGTCAGCCCGAGATTCTGCTCGGCGTCATTCCGGGCGCGGGCGGCACGCAGCGGCTGCCGCGGCTGATCGGCCCGGCAAAGGCCAAGGACCTCTGCTTCACCGGACGCTTCGTCGGCGCCGAGGAGGCGCTGCGGATCGGCCTGGTCGACGAGGTCGTGCCGGCCGACTCGGTGTACGACGCGGCGGTCAAGTACGCGAGCGCGTTCGCGAACGGCCCGGCGTACGCGCTTCGGGCCGCCAAGGAGTCGGTCGACCGTGGGCTCGAGGTCGACCTCGACACCGGCCTGGCGATCGAGCGCCAGCAGTTCGCGGCGCTGTTCGCGACCGAGGACCAGACCACCGGAATGACCTCGTTCGTGGAGCACGGACCCGGCAAGGCGGTCTTTAAGGGCCGCTGATCAGGCCTTTTGCCCGTCACACCGGTAGCGAACCGGAAGAATCCGGTTGACCGGTTTGGGTACGGTCGAGGGTGTGACCGGAACGGGGGGTGAGCAGGCTCAGAAAGGGTCCATCACCGACGTAGAGACTCCCGAACCGTCGGGCGCCACGACGCGCTCGCGGTTCGCTGCTCTCTGGTGGCTGCGTTCCTACGCCAGGCCCTGGTCGCGCCAGATCGCGACCATGTTCGTCGCCGCGATGATCGGTGTCGCGGCGAGCACCGTGGTGCCTCTGGTCATCGAGGCGATCGTCAACGGGCCGATCAAGCGCGGTGATCGCGGCCAGCTGCTCCCGCTGTTCCTCGCCGTCCTCGGCCTCGGCATCACCGAGGCAGGGCTGATCGCCTACCGCCGCTGGATCCAGTCGATCGCGGTGCTGATGATCGAGCGCAACATGCGCGACGACCTGTACGCGCATCTGCAGCAGCTCTCGGTCGGGTTCCACGACCACTGGGGCACCGGGCAGCTGCTCTCGCGCGCGACCAGCGACCTGTCGACGATTCGCCGGTTCCTCGGGTTCGGCGCGATCTATCTCGTCGTCAACACCGTGCAGTACATCGCGGTCATCGTGCTTCTCCTTCTGACCTACTGGCCGCTCGGCATTCTCGTCGGCGTCGGGACGTTCCCGGTCGTGCACCTGGCCCGCCGCTTCGGTGAGTCGTACGCCGTCGTGTCACGGCGCATGCAGGACCAGCAGGGCGACCTTGCGACCATCGCCGAAGAGGCCGCGAGCGGGATCCGCGTCACCAAGGCGTTCGGCCGCGGTCCCTGGCTGACCGGGCACTTCATGGAGGCCGCGCAGCTGGTCCGTGGCTCGCAGCTGGACATGGTCAACCTGCTCGGCCGGTTCTGGTCGCTGCTGTTCCTGATCCCGAACCTCACGATGGCGCTCGTGGTCCTGCTCGGCACGATCGCCGTCGTCCACGGCGCGATGACCCTCGGGGCACTGGTCGCGTTCGTCACACTGCTGGTCCTGCTGCAGTGGCCGGTCATCGACATCGGCTGGATCCTCGCGATGGGCGAGGAGGCGGCGACCGCGGCGATGCGGTTGATCGAGGTCTTCGAGACCGAGCCGACGATCGTCGACCCGCCGTCCCCGATTCCGTTGATCCGGCCGCGCGGCCGGCTGTGTTTCGAGTCGGTGGCCTTCCAGTTCGCCGACGCCGATGAGCCGACGCTGCACGACATCTCGCTGGACATCGAGCCCGGCGAGACGGTCGCCATCGTGGGCGCGACCGGATCGGGCAAGAGCGTGCTGACCGCACTGCCCTCGCGGCTGCAGGACGTCACCGCCGGCCGGATCACGCTCGACGGGATCGACATCCGTGACCTGCCGCTCACGCAGCTGCGGCGCGAGGTCGCGACCGCTTTCGAGGATCCGGTGCTGTTCTCGATGAGCGTTCGCGAGAACCTCTCGCTCGGTCGGCCGGACGCGTCCGAGGACGACATCCAGGCCGCGCTCGAGCTGGCCCAGGCCACCTTCGTCCACGACCTGCCGTGGGGGCTCGACACCCGGATCGGCGAGCAGGGGCTCTCGCTGTCCGGCGGACAGCGGCAGCGGCTCGCGCTCGCGCGCGCGGTGGTCGCGCGGCCGACCGTGCTGGTGCTCGACGACCCGCTGTCGGCGCTCGACGTCCACACGGAAGCCCTCGTCGAGCGGGCCCTCGCTGCGGTGCTGAGGGAGACGACCGGGCTGGTCGTCGTACACCGCCCGTCGACCGTTGCCCTCGCCGACCGCGTCGCCCTGCTCAAGGACGGCACTCTCGCAGCGGTCGGGACGCACTCGGAGCTCATGCGGCTGCCGGCGTACGCCGCGATCCTGTCGGTCGACGGCACCGAGCGGGAGGCGTCGTGACCGTCGACCGTTCGGATGTCCTCAGCGACGAGATCGAGGAGCTCGACGACCTCGCGCGCTGGCGCGGCGTCGCCGCGGACACCGACGAGGAGATGCCGACATCGGTCTCGGTGCTCCTGCGCCGCCGGACCCGCGCGCTGCTCTCCTCGCTCCTGCAGCCGCACCGGCGCGCCATGCTCAAGGTGTCGGCCGCGATCGTGGTGGGCACCGGGGCGTCGATGGCGATCCCGGCGCTGGTCGGTGCCGGGATCGACACGGGCATCAAGCATGCCCGCGGAGGCGACTACACGCCGATCGCGGTCATCACCGCGGCGATCGTCGGATGCGCGCTGGTCCAGGCGTGGCTGACCCGCGTGTTCCTGCTCGGCTCAGGACGGATCGGGCAGGACGCGGTGCTCGAGCTGCGCCGCCGCGTGTTCGTGCACTTCCAACGGCTGAGCCTGTCCTTCCACGAGAGCTACACGTCAGGGCGCGTGATCAGCCGGCTGACCTCGGACTTCGACGCGATCAACGCGCTGCTCGACGCAGGTCTCGACACTCTCGTCACGTCGGTGCTGACGATCGTCACGATCACCGTGATCCTCCTGGTGCTGGACTGGCCGCTTGCGCTCGTGTCGCTGGTCTCGTTGATCCCGCTCGCCTACATGAGCCGGTGGTACCAGCGGCGTTCGACGGTCGCCTACCGGCGTACCCGTGAGGCGATCGCGCTGGTGATCATCCACTTCACCGAGTCGTTGCGCGGGATCCGCGCGGTGCAGGCATTCCGCCGCGAGCCGCGCAACGATGAGATCTTCCGGGACCTCGACGAGCGCAACCGCAAGGCCATGACGACGTCGTTCCAGCTGCTGACCGTGTACTGGCCCGGGATCCGGTTGGTCGGCAACGTCACCACCGCGGTAGTCCTTCTGTACGGCGGAACCCGGGTGATCGACGGCAAGATGGGAGTCGGCGTCCTCGCCGCGTTCGTGCTCTACCTCCGCCAGTTCTTCGAGCCGATGGCCGAGGTCAGCCAGTTCTACGACGCGTTCCAGGGCGCGGCGGCCGGCATCGAGAAGCTCGCCGGAGTGCTCGACGAGCGGCCGTCGGTCAAGCTGCCCGAAGCATCGGCAGAGCTTCCGGCCGATGACTTCCGCGGCGCGGTGTCGTTCGACCACGTGAGCTTCGGCTACCGACCCGGCCGAGAGGTCGTGCACGAGTTCTCCCTCGACATCCCGGCGGCGCAGACGGTCGCGCTGCTCGGCAACACCGGGGCAGGCAAGAGCACTCTGGCGCGACTGCTCGCGCGGTTCTACGACCCGCTGTCCGGCACCGTGTCGATCGACGGCATCCCGCTGCCCGCGCTCGCGGAGGGCGACCTGCGTCGCGCGGTTGCGATGGTGACGCAGGAGTCGTTCATGTTCTCGGGATCGGTGGCGGACAACATCGCGTTCGGGCGTCCGGACGCGACTCGCGCCGAGATCGAAGCGGCCGGTCGCGCCGTCGGCGTCGATGCCGTCGTCTCGCACCTGCGCAACGGCTACGACGAGAGTGTCGGCAAGAACGGTTCGCGGCTGTCGGCCGGCCAGCGCCAGCTGATCGCCCTCGCCCGGGCGCTGCTGGCCGATCCCGCGGTGCTGATCCTCGACGAGGCGAGCTCGTCGCTCGACGCCCCGACCGAGCGGCTGGTGCAGCACGCCCTGCGCACGGTGCTCGCGAACCGGACGGCGCTGATCATCGCGCACCGGCTCTCGACGGTCTCGATCGCCGACCGCGTCCTCGTGATGGCCGACGGGCGGATCATCGAGGATGGCACGCCGCACGACCTGCTGGAAGCCGGCTCGGGGGAGTACGCCGCGCTCGCCCATGCCTGGCGGGAAAGCCTGGTCTGACCCGGCACGGGCCGGCCTGATGTCCCGTCGTTTGAGGTCACCGTATTCGTGCATGATCAGGTGGTGACGACGACCGAGGCGACGCCCGGTCGTCCGGGCGTCGGCCGCCGCGTGACCGGATTTGTCGCACGCCGGATCGAAGACTCCTTCGGCGGCCCGGCACGCACCCGGGTGATCCTGATCTTCGGGGCGGTGTGGGCGCTGTCCAGCGCGGACAGCGCCACGGTCGGTGCGTCCGCAACGGTGCTGCGGCATGCGCTGCACATCGACAACGCCGACATCGGCTTACTAGTCGGGGTCAACTCCGTGGTGGGTGCAATCGCAAGCATTCCGTTCGGGGTGCTGGCCGACCGGATGCGGCGTACGACGACTCTCGGGCTCTCCATCGCGCTCTGGGGCGCGTGCATGGTGTGGAGCGCGACGGCGAGCTCGTTCTCCTACCTGCTGTTGACCCGGCTGTGTCTCGGTATTGCCACCGCGTCAGCCGGTCCGGTCGTCGCGTCGATGCTCGGCGACTGGTTCGCCAGTGCCGAACGCGGTCGGATCTACAGCTACGTGCTGACCGGTGAGCTGCTCGGGGCCGGCGTGGGCTTCGCGGTCACCGGCGACATCGCGGCGCTGTCCTGGCGGCTGGCCTTCCTCGTGCTCGCGGTGCCCGCGTTCTTCATCGCCTGGCTGGTGCTGAAGCTGCCGGAACCCGTGCGTGGCGGCGTCGGCTTGATCCCGACCGGCGCCCAGCGCATCCCGGTGGTCGCCGACCATCGGGTCGCGGGCGAAGACGTCGCGGAAGCGGACGAGCTCGAAGAGACCGACGCGCAAAGGGTGTCGCGCGAGAAAGGCGTCGCGCCCGACCACGCCAACATCCTGGTCGAAGACGCGCGAACGATGAGCCTCTACTCCGCCACCCGCTACATCCTGTCGATCCGCACCAACGTGGTCATGATCATCGCGGGTGCGTGCGGCTACTTCTATCTCGCCGGCGTGCAGACCTTCGGTGCCGAACTGGTGCACCAGCAGTACGGCATCAACCAGGCGCTCGCCAACCTGCTGATCCTGGTGCTCGGCCTCGGCGCGGTCATCGGCGTACTGGTAGGCGGCCGGCTCGGCGACGCGTTGCTCGCGCGCGGGGTGCTCAACGGGCGGATGCTCGTAGCCGCGATCACGTCGGGGCTCGCGGCCGTTGCGTTCATCCCTGCGCTGCTCACCCATCACTCGACCCGGGCCTTGCCCTACCTCGTCGTCGCGGCGTTCGGGTTGTCGGCTCAGAACGCGCCGCTCAACGCGGCCCGGCTCGACATCATGGTGCCGCCGTTATGGGGGCGGGCCGAGGGGATTCGCACGTTCCTGCGGACCGCGGCGCAGGCGCTTGCGCCGATCCTGTTCGGCGCCACCTCGGACATCGTGTTCGGCAACCGGCACGGCGCGCTGCACTGGACATTCCTCGTGATGCTCGTGCCGCTGATGGCCAGTTCGCTCGTGCTGTTCCGTGCGATGTCGAGCTACCCGCGCGATGTCGCGACCGCGGCGGCGGCTACTCGTCGCTGATTGCGCCGTCCGGCGCGTGCCGGTCCAGGAACGAGTAGACGTCGGTGGTGTCGACGCCGGGGAAGGTGCCCGGCGGAAGCGCGGCGAGCAGGTGAGTGTGCGGTCGGGCGGAGGGCCATGCCTGCCCGGCCCAGCGTTCGGACAGCTTGGCCGGCGGCCGCCGGCAACAGGTCGGTGCCGGGCAGGTCGAGCGCCGGCGGCGATGAGTGTCCGAGCCGCGGAACCATTTCGCGTGATGGAAGGGAACGCCGACGGTCACGGCGAACTCGCCGCCCGGTCCCGGTTCGACATGCGCCGTACAGAAGAAGGTGCCGCCGGGTGTGTCGGTGTATTGCAGGTAGGTGCCGTAGCGCTCGGGCGAGGTGAACACCTGGCGTGAGGCGTACTCGCGGCAGGCGAGCTGGCCTTCGATCGCGCCGATGGCGTCGGTCGGGAAGGCCAGGCCGTCGTTCTCGTACGCCTTGTAGATCGTGCCGCTGCGGTCGGTCCGGCTGAAATGCACCTGCAGGTCGAGGTGATGGGTGGCGAGGTTGGTGAAGCGGTGTGCAGCGGTCTCGTGCGACACGGAGAAGACATCGCGGATGTCCTCCATGTTGATGGCGTGGTCGCGTTTCGCGTCCTGAAGGAAGCGCACGGCGGTGGTTTCGGGGACGAGAACGGCAGCCGCGTAGTAGTTGGCTTCAACCCGCTGGCGCAGGAAGTCGGCGAAGTCGGCCGGGTCGGTGTGACCGAGCGCGAAGTGCCCGAGGGTCTGCAGCACCACGTAGCGCGGGTCGTGGCCGGCTGGTTGTTGCGGAAGGTAGATCCGCCGGTGCTCGAGGTCGGTGATCGAGCGGGTCGAGTCGGGCAGGTCGCTCACGTTGTGCAGGGTGAAGCCGTAGTGCGCCGCAAGGTCGTTGATCAGCCGTTGCGGGAGCGCGCCGCCGGTGTAGTGCACGGACCGCAGCGCGGTGCCGACCTCGGCTTCGATCTCGGCGAAGTAGTTGTCGATGCTGCGCATCTGCCGGCGCAGGTCGACGTTTGCCTGCCGGGCGGCTTCCGGGGTCGCGGCGAACCGGGCGTCCCGACGGCGCAGCTCGTCGTGCAGGGCAACCACGTGTTCGAGGACATCGGTGGGGATCCGCGGGCTGGGCCGAAGCGGTGCGAGGCCGAGCGATGCGTACGCCGGCTCGCGCTGGGCGCGCTCGAGGGCGATCTCCAGCGATGCCCGCCGGCTCGGCGGCTCCGGGCGGAGCAGGTCCTCGACGGGTACGTCGAGCGCGGCGGCGATCGCCCGGAGCTGGGAAAGGCGGGGCTCGCGCCGGCCGTTCTCGACCAGCGAGAGGGCGGAGCTCGCCGAGCCGACCGCAGTGGCCAGATCGGCGAGGGTCAGCTCCCGGGCCCGGCGCAGATGGCGGACCCGCTGGCCGAGGGTGACCAGGTCGACGTCGGCGGCGGCAGAGCGTAAGGCGTTCTTCGCCGAAAGTGAAGATTCGCCCTTCTTCATGTTCTAGGCCTCTTCGCGCCGCGCGAAATCATGGTCATAGTGAAACACCTCAAGAAGTTCCGAGCAACTTCTTCGACCGGTCGCCGTACGGACGGAGCGCACCCAGTGGCCCCCATCACCACCCAGTCCAAGGCCGAACAGGCCGCCGAGCTCGCCCGGCAGTGGGAGACCAACCCACGCTGGAAGGGCACCGAGCGCAGCTATGCCGCCGCCGACGTGGTCGCGCTGCGCGGGTCGCTGCAGGAGGAGCACACGCTGGCCCGGCGCGGCGCCGAGCGGCTCTGGGAGCTGATCAACTCCGACGGCTACGTCAACGCGCTCGGCGCGATGACCGGCAACCAGGCGGTGCAGCAGGTGCGGGCCGGCCTGAAGGCGATCTACCTGTCCGGCTGGCAGGTGGCGGGCGACGCGAACCTGGCCGCCCAGACCTACCCCGACCAGAGCCTCTACCCGGCGAACTCCGTGCCGGCCGTCGTACGCCGGATCAACAACGCGCTGATCCGCGCGGACCAGATCAGCTGGAGCGAGGGCGCCGACGAGGACATCGACTGGTTCGCGCCGATCGTCGCCGACGCCGAGGCGGGCTTCGGCGGCGTGCTCAACGCCTTCGAGCTGATGAAGGCGATGATCCAGGCCGGCGCGGCGGGCGTGCACTGGGAGGACCAGTTGTCCTCCGCGAAGAAGTGCGGGCACCTCGGCGGCAAGGTGCTGATCCCGACCGGTCAGCACATCAAGACCCTGACCGCGGCCCGGCTGGCGGCGGACGTCGAAGGCGTGCCGAGCGTCATCGTCGCGCGCACCGACGCGCAGGCGGCGACGCTGATCACCAGCGACGTCGACGAGCGCGACCGGGCGTTCATCACGGGCGAGCGGACCGCGGAGGGCTTCTACCGCGTGACCAACGGCATCGACCCGTGCATCGCGCGCGGCGTGGCGTATGCGCCGTACGCGGACCTGCTCTGGATGGAGACGTCGACGCCGGACCTCGAGTTGGCCCGGCAGTACGCCGAGGCGATCAAGAAGGAGCACCCGGACCAGCTGCTGGCTTACAACTGCTCGCCGTCGTTCAACTGGAAGGCGCACCTCGACGACGACACGATCGCGAAGTTCCAGCGCGAGCTCGGCGCGATGGGGTACCGCTTCCAGTTCATCACCCTGGCCGGGTTCCACGCGCTGAACTACACGATGTTCGAGCTCGCCCGCGACTACGCCGAGCGCGACATGGCGGCGTACGTCGAGCTGCAGGAGAAGGAGTTCGCGGCGGAGAAGCTCGGCTACACCGCGACCAAGCACCAGCGCGAGGTCGGTGCTGGGTATTTCGACGCGGTCGCGACCGCGATCGACCCCGCCGCGGAGACCTTGGCGCTCAAGGGATCGACCGAGGAAGAGCAGTTCCACTAGACCGACCAACCATCGAGGACACGGGTACCCACAGGAGGACGCGATGCGCCGCTGCAACGGTCGACTGTTCGACGGAAGCGCCTGCAACAACCTGCTGATCGAGTGCGCCGGGTGTGGCACCGACGGCTGCGAGGGTGACGGCTGCGACTCGCAGTCGTTCGCAGCGGGAGCCTGCGACTGCGGTACGCCGGTCACCGCCCTCGCCACCGCCGCCGCCTGACCTCCGGCACCCTGTTGTGAGCTGTCCCGTACACCCCGCTGTACCGCACGGCGCACAACCGAAGTAGCCCCCCCGGCGTCTGCCGGCTGTGGCAGTTCGCTTCGCTTCGGCCGCGGCGTGCATCACGTTGCTCGCGACCGCCTGCACAAGCCGACCCGCAGATCGCATAGCGGTCGGCTCGCACTCGTCGGCACCGCATCCGCCTGTCGCGGGGGCACCTGCGGCCGGCTCCGGGGTTCAGGGCGCACACCCTTTCCCCGGCCTGCGCTGGCGTGACGGCGGTCCTGCGCGGTTGGTCGCCGCTGCCCCGCCGAGGTCCACTGCGCTGTCGGGCGCGCTTGACCTTTACGCCGACGGCGACGTCGTGCTTGCCGCGACGTACGGCGGAATCAGCCGGAGCGTTGACGGTGGTCGAACGTGGCGCAGCGTGCTGCAAGGCGTGGAGATGTGGTCGATCACTCGCGGGCCGACCGGGTTCGTCGCGATCGGAGCCCAGCGCCGGCGACCGGATCGCCCGGTCGTTGCGACCAGCTTGGGCGGTCGGCACTGGCAGGTGCGCCGGATCGAGACCGGGCGCCGTCGGTCGTCGCCGACCTTCGGATACCGAGCCGTCCTGGACGGTTCCGTGGGCGTTGCCGTTGCCCGGGCCGACGACTCTTGGTCCGGCGGCCCGATGTTGAGGACGACCGATGCCGGGCGCCGATGGACCAAGGCGGACGGGCTGCCGTTCGCCACCGGTGGGTTGCAGATGTCGGCGAGCGGCACGATCGTCGCAACCGCTGCCGGGATCGGGTCGGCCTGTCGCGGTGCCGTCTTCAGCAGCGTCGACCTCGGACGGACCTGGTCCGAGCTGCCTGGCTCGTGCAGCCGGCAGCCGTTGCTCGACGTCCAGTTCCTCGATGCCCGGCACGCGGTGGCCGTCGGCGGCGCGTCGTACCCGGGTGGCGGCGGTCAGGTCATCGAGACGACCAGCGACGGCGGCCTCCGCTGGCGGACCACCCGCTACGTCGCTCCGACGGAGGTAGGCGTACAGGAAGAGGTGGTGGGCTTCGCCCGGGTCGCGTTCGTCACGCCCTCCCAGGGGTTCGTCGTTACCGGTCCGTGCCAGGAGGGCGAGGACCTTCCGTGTCGGGGCGATCTCGACCAGGTGTCGAGCGCGGGCCGGCGGCTGCGCCGGACGCCGGTCCCGCCGTTGGCGAACGGCTGGCTCGCGGTGGCGCCCACCCAGGGCGGACACTTCGTCGTAGCCGGTGCGGGGCGTGCTGGGCCGGGGCTCGGGGGAGATGGCCTCGCGACCGGGGCGGTCGCCCGAGCCGGCTTGCAGGTCGAGAACCGCCCGGGTGACGTGTGGGGAGATGTCTTCACCGGCGTCGGCTCCCGCCTGCTGTGGCGCACCAACCTCGGCTGGGTCAGTAGCCGCGATGCCGGCGACAAGTGGCGAATGCTGCCAGCGGCCCGAGCGGACCGGTTGCTGCACCGGCCGCGCCTTCGCCGTACCGGCGATGACGTCTCGGTCGGCTGCCGCACCGGAGCGGTTCGGGGATGGCGGTTCTGCGCCCTTCGGTCGCGCAAGGACGCATGGGTCCTGCATCGCGGCGGCCCGCGGCACCCGTGGATCGGGTACCGGATGCCGGCGTGGGTGCCGGACTGGACCCACATGATCGTGGTCACCGGGCGGGACAGAGCGATCTTTGCGTTTCACGGGGCGTTATGGCGGACCACGGATGGCGGGGCGACCTGGCGGGAGAGTTGGCCACGGCTGCCCGGCGAGGAGGTCAACCGAGGGTTGTGAGTCGTCAGGTACAGCGGGGTGTACCGGAGAGCTCACAAGTGGGGGGCGGCGCGCCGGGGCGGAAAGCGAATCCGGTTCGGCGCTTGCTAGAGTTTGCACTTAGGCACGGCTGGCATTGACGGCAGCCGTCGCATCATTCGCCAGTCCCCTCGGCAGGAGGTCGGCCGCCGGCCATGAACGTTGTCGTGTGCGTGAAGCAGGTGCCGGACACCTGGGCTGAGAAGAAGCTCAGCGACTCCGACAAGACGGTCGACCGCGAGGGCGCCGAGGGCGTCATGAACGAGCTCGACGAGTACGCCATCGAAGAGGCGCTCCGGATCAAGGAGGCGCACGAGGGCGAGGTCACCGTCCTCACGATGGGGCCGGAGAAGGCCAGCGAGACCATCCGCAAGGCGCTGTCGATGGGCGCCGACCAGGCGATCCACCTGGTCGACGACGCGCTGCACGGCTCGGACGCGCTGGCTACGTCGTACGCGCTGGCGAAGGCGCTCGGCACCGTGCAATACGACCTGGTGATCCTCGGCGTCGAGTCGACCGACGCGCGGATGAGCGTCGTGCCGGCGATGCTCGCCGAGCGGCTCGGCGCGACCGCGCTGACGTTCGCGCGCAAGGTCGAGATCGGTGACGGGACGGTGCGCATCGAGCGGCAGACCGACACCGGGTACGACGTGGTCGAGGGGCCGACTCCTGCGGTGGTGTCCGTGGTCGAGAAGATCAACGAGCCGCGCTACCCGTCGTTCAAGGGCATCATGGCGGCGAAGAAGAAGCCGCTGACCACTCTGACGGTCGCCGACGCGGGCATCGAGGCGGACAAGGTCGGCCTGGCCGGATCGGGCTCCGAGGTGGTCGAGGTCACGGCGCGACCGCCGAAGGCCGCCGGGCAGATCGTCAAGGACGAAGGCGACGGCGGCGTGAAGCTGGCCGAGTTCCTCGCCGCGCAGAAGATCATCTGAGACGGGGCTGACTCATGGCTGAAGTTCTCGTTCTCGTCGAGCACGTCGACGGGACACCGAAGAAGGTCACGCTCGAGCTGCTGACCCTGGCGCGCTCGCTCGGCGAGCCCTCCGCGGTGTTTGTCGGCGCCGGCTACGACAACGCGAAGGCACCGCTTGCCGAGTACGGCGCGCAGAAGGTCTACGTGGCCGGCGACGCCGAGCTCGACTCCTATCTGGTCGCACCCAAGGCCGAGGTGCTCGCGCAGGTCGCGTCAACCGGCTCGCCGGCCGCGGTGTTGATCGCCAGCAGCCCGGACGGCAAGGAGATCGCCGGGCGGCTCGCGGTCAAGCTCGACTCGGGGATCATCACCGACGCCACCGGAGTCGCCGACGGCCTGGTCGCGGAGCAGTCGATCTTCGGCGGCTCGTTCACCGTGCGCTCGAAGGTCAGCCGCGGTACGCCGGTCATCACCGTCCGGCCCAACTCCACGGCGCCTGAGCCCGCGCCCGCGCAGCCGGCCGAGGAGCAGGTGTCCGTCGTGCTGTCGGAGCCGGCCAAGAAGGCGAAGATCCTCGACCGCGTCAGCGAGAAGAAGGGTGGCCGACCCGAGCTGACCGAGGCGTCGATCGTCGTGTCCGGCGGTCGCGGGGTCGGCGGCGGTGAGAACTTCGCGCTGATCGAGAAGCTCGCCGACTCCCTCGGCGCGGCGGTCGGAGCCTCCCGTGCCGCTACCGACGCCGGGTGGTACCCCCACCAGAATCAGGTGGGGCAGACCGGCAAGACGGTGTCGCCTCAGCTCTACGTCGCGGTCGGGATCTCCGGCGCGATCCAGCACCGCGCGGGCATGCAGACCTCGAAGACGATCGTGGCCATCAACAAGGACCCGGAGGCTCCGATCTTCGACCTGGTCGACTTCGGTGTCGTGGGCGACCTGTTCACCGTCGTACCGCAGCTGACCGAGCAGATCGAGCAGCGCAAGGCCTGAGCCCGGCCCTTGCCGAAAGCCGGCCCGGCAAGCACGCGGGCGATAAGCGGTGTTTGCCGTCGCAACCAGCACGTAGGCTGAACCGCGATGGCCTACCTGGACCACGCGGCGACGACGCCGATGCTCCCGCAGGCGGTCGATCGGATGTCCGAGCTGCTCGGGCAGGTCGGCAACGCCTCGTCCTTGCACGCCACCGGCCGGCGTGCCCGCCGGGTCGTCGAGGAGGCCCGCGAGACGATCGCCGCCGCCCTCAATGCCCGTCCCAGCGAGGTCGTGTTCACCAGCGGTGGCACCGAGAGCGACAACCTCGCGATCAAGGGCCTGTTCTGGTCCCGGGTCGCGGCCGACTCCCGCCACCGCAAGGTCCTGGTGAGCGCCGTCGAGCATCACGCCGTCCTCGACGCCGCCATCTGGCTGGCCGAGCATGAGGGGGCCGAACTGGTCCTGCTCCCGGTCGACCCGACCGGGAGGTTGGCTCCCGAGACGCTGGCCGAGGCGATCGCGAGCGCACCCGACGAGATCGCGTTGGTCAGCGTCATGTGGGCCAACAACGAGGTCGGCACGGTGCAGCCGATCGCCGAGCTGGCCGCAGTCGCCGCCAAGGCTGGCATTCCCGTACACACCGACGCGGTGCAGGCGCTCGGTGCGATCCCGATCGACTTCGCGGCCAGCGGCGTCGCGGCACTCACCGTGACCGGCCACAAGGTCGGCGGCCCGGTCGGAGCCGGCGCTTTGCTGATCGGCCGTGACATCGACCTGGTCCCGATCGTGCACGGCGGTGGCCAGGAGCGCGACGTCCGGTCGGGCACACTCGACGTACCAGGGGTGGCTGCCTTTGCGCTCGCGGTCGAGATCGCGGTCAAGGAGCAGGCCGACCGGTCCGCGTGGCTGCGCGATCTCCGGGACGATCTCGTCGGCCGGGTTCGCGCGGTCGTCGCCGACGCCCAGCTCAACGGCGACCAGACGCTGTCCGCCGACCGTCGGCTTCCCGGCAACGCGCACTTCTCCTTCCCGGGCTGCGAAGGTGACGCGCTGCTGATGCTGCTCGACGCCCGCGGCGTCGAGTGCTCGACCGGCTCGGCCTGCTCGGCCGGCGTCGCGCGGCCGAGTCACGTCCTGCTCGCGATGGGTCACGACGAGGACCGGGCAAAGTCCTCGCTGCGGTTCTCGCTCGGTCACTCCTCGTCGGCTGCGGACGTCGACGCGCTCGTCGAGGCAATCGGTCCGGCCGTGCTTCGTGCCCGCTCGGCACGACGGACCGCCTGAACGGCACGCCGATGAAGGTCCTGGCCGCGATGTCCGGCGGTGTCGACTCCGCCGTCGCTGCCGCGCGCGCCGTCGACGCGGGTCACGACGTCACGGGCGTGCACCTCGCACTGTCGCGGACGCCCGCCTCGCATCGCGAGGGCGCCCGCGGCTGCTGCTCGATCGAGGACGCCCGCGACGCGCGCCGCGCGGCCGACGTCCTCGACATCCCGTTCTACGTATGGGATGTCGCCGAGCGCTTCGAGCGCGAGGTGATGGACGACTTCGTCGCGGAGTACGCCGCCGGCCGCACGCCGAACCCGTGCGTGCGGTGCAACGAGCGGATCAAGTTCGCTGCTGTCCTCGACCGCGCGGTGGCGCTCGGCTTCGACGCGGTCTGCACCGGCCACTACGCGCGGCTCGCCGACGGCCGCCTGCACCGTGCGGCCGACCCTGACAAGGACCAGTCCTACGTCCTGGCCGTGCTCCGCCCGGACCAGCTCGCCCGCGCGATGTTCCCGCTCGGCGACTCGCTGAAGTCCGAGGTGCGGGCCGAGGCGGACCGGCGCGGCCTGGCGGTCGCGACGAAGCCGGACAGCCATGACATCTGCTTCATCCCGTCCGGTGACACGAGCGGGTTCCTGCGCGACCGGCTCGGGAGCGCGCCCGGCGCGATCGTCGACGAGACCGGGGCGACCCTCGGCAACCATGACGGCACGTTCGGTTTCACGGTCGGGCAGCGCCGGGGGCTGGCCATCTCAGCGCCCGCGGCCGACGGCCGCCCGCGCTATGTACTGTCGGTCTCACCGGTCTCGCGGACGGTGACGGTGGGACCGCGGGAGCGGCTCGCGGTCCGCCGGATCGAGTGCGGGCCGCCCACCTGGTGCGCCGGGGTGCCGGTCTTGCCGCTGGACGGCCTTGCCCAGGTGAGGGCGCACGGCACCGCCGTACCCTGCCACGTCGACCTGCGCGACGACCGGCTGGTCGCCGACCTCGGACCCGGCGTGCACGGTGTCGCCGCCGGCCAGTCACTCGTGGTGTATCTCGGCGACGAGGTGCTCGGGTCGGCCACCATCGACAGCGCGGCGTGACCGCGAAGCCGACGGGGTACGCCGTCCTCCTGCGCGCCGTCAACCTCGGCTCGCACAACAAGGTCGCGATGCCGAAGCTGCGCGAGCTGCTCGCCGAGCGCGGCTACCCCGACGTGCAGACCTACGTGCAGAGCGGCAACATCGTGCTGTCCGGCACGTCTCCGGCCGCCGTCGAGGCGGATGTCGTTGCCGCGCTCCGAGACGGCTTCGGGCTCGACATCGAGGTGATGATCCGCAGCCGAGCCGATCTCGCGAAGGTCGTCAAGGGCAACCCGTTTCTCGAACCCGCCGAGGACCCGACTCGGGTGCACGTGAACTTCCTCGCCGCCCAGCCGGCCAAGGACAAGGTCGCCGCGCTGGATCCCGAGGAGTTCGACCCCGAGCGCTTCGCGGTCGGCGATCGCTGCCTCTACCAGTTCTATCCGGGCGGGTTCGGCCGGTCGAAGATGGCCGCTGCACCGTGGGAGCGTCGGCTCGGCGTACGCGGCACCAACCGCAACTGGCGCACGGTCACGGCTCTGCTGGACATGCTGGATCGGTAGTCACACCCCGCCACTACTCTCGGCGATATGGCGGATCGAGGCGCGCCGGCGGGCGTCGCGACCGGTGTCGGGTCGTTGCCCGGCGACGACGTCGACCGCGCGACCGCGCTGGTCTTCGACGAGCTGCCCGATCTCCCGCACCTGCCCGAGCTGCCCGACCGCGGCCCGGGCGCCGACCTGATCGGGCGCACCGCGACTCAGCTCGTCGACCTCGCGGTCGACCTGCAGCCCTCCGGCTGGCGGCTGGTCGACCGGCCGGGTCTCGACGTCCAGCGCGGCCGCGACCTGATGACCGCGGATCTCGACGCCTTGCTGCCGGTCGCGGGTCCGGGGTACGACGGCCGGCTGAAGGTGGCCCTCGCCGGGCCGTGGACGCTCGCCGCGGGCGTGGAACTGCCCCGTGGTGGGCCGGCCCTCGCTGACTCCGGCGCGGTGCGCGACCTCGGGGAGTCGCTGGCCGAGACCGTCCGCGAGCACCTGGCCGAGGTTTCGCGGCGGCTCCCGGCCGCCCGGATCGTGCTCCAGCTCGACGAGCCTTCGCTGCCCGCGGTTCTCGCTGGGCGGATCCGCACCCAGAGCGGCTACGGCGTCGTGGCCGCGCCGGAACAACCGGTTGCCGAAGCCGCCATCGCCCGGGTCATTGCGGCCGCCGGGCCCACGCCGGTCGTCGTGCACTGCTGCGCCGCCAACCCGCCGCTGCGGCTGCTGCGCGATGCGGGTGCCGCCGCGGTCGGCGTGGACCTGCTCGTGGGCGCACCGGATCACGACCAGCTCGGCGAGCTGGTCGAGGCCGGCGTCGGGCTCTGGCTCGGCGTCGTCCCGTCACTCGGCCCGGGGGTGCCGCCCACGCCGCGAGAAGCCGCCGACCGGGTCCGCCGGATCTGGGGCGAGCTCGGTTTCGCGCCCGAGCGGCTGCCCGAGCTCGTGACCGTCACGCCCAGCTGCGGGCTCGCGCGCGCGTCCACGGGCTGGGTCCACTCGGCGTACCGACTGGTGCGGCAAGCCGCACGCACCCTCGCCGAAGCACCGGAAGGAACCAGCGTGTGAGCAAGCAGACCGACGCCGCCCGCCGGCACCGCGAGCTCGCCCAGGAGGTCGAGGACCTCGCGTACCGCTACTACGTGCTCACGCAGCCGACGGTTTCGGACGCGGAGTACGACGCGAAGATGCACGAGCTGCAGGCGCTCGAGGAGGACTACCCCGAGCTGCGAACTCCGGACTCACCCACCCAGAAGGTCATGGAGTCGCTGTCGACGGACTTCGCCGAGGTGCAGCATCTCGAACGCCTGCTCTCGCTCGACAACGTGTTCAGCGATGAGGAGTTCGCCACCTGGGCCGCGCGGGCGACGCGAGAGGTGCCGGTCCCTGCCTGGCTGTGCGAGCTGAAGATCGACGGGCTCGCCGTCGACCTGGTCTATGAACAGGGCCGGCTGGTGCGGGCAGCGACCCGCGGCGACGGCGTGACCGGCGAGGACGTCACACTCAACGTCCGCACGATCGACGTCGTGCCGAGCCGGCTGTCCGGGTCGGACGTGCCGTCCCTGCTCGAGGTCCGCGGCGAGGTCTACCTGCCGCATGCGGCGTTCGAGGAGATCAACGCGGGGCTGGTCGAGGACGGCAAGGCGCCGTTCGCCAACCCGCGCAACGCCGCCGCCGGGTCGTTGCGCCAGAAGGACCCGCGGGTCACGGCCGGCCGCCCGCTCGCGATGACGATCCACGGGCTCGGCGCCACCGAGGGTTTCGCGCCGCAGACGCAGTCCGACGCCTACGCGGCCATGAAAGAGATGGGGCTGCCGGTCAGCGCGCGCTACCGGGTCGTGCCCGACCTCGACGGGGTGCACGACTACGTCTCCTACTGGGGTGAGCACCGGCACGACGTCGAGCACGACATCGACGGCGTGGTGATCAAGGTCGACCAGCTCTCGTTGCAGGGCCGGCTGGGCGCGACGTCCAAGGCCCCGCGCTGGGCGGTGGCGTGGAAGTACCCGCCCGAGGAGGTCACCACGACGCTGCGCAACATCTTCGTCAACGTCGGTCGGACCGGTCGGGTCACGCCGTTCGCGTCGCTCGAGCCGGTGCACGTGGGAGGCGTGACGGTGAGCACGGCCACCCTGCACAACGAGGACGAGGTACGCCGCAAGGGCGTCCTCATCGGCGACACGGTGGTCGTGCGGCGGGCCGGCGACGTGATCCCCGAGGTGGTCGGGCCGGTCGTGACGCTTCGCGACGGCAGCGAGAAGAAGTTCCGGATGCCCAAGCGCTGCCCGGAGTGCGGCACGCCGCTGACCAGGGGCGAGGGCGAGGTCGACTGGCGCTGCCCCAACACAGTCGGGTGTCCGGCCCAGCGCCGGGAGGCGGTCTTCCACATCGCCGGGCGGGGCGCGCTCGACATCGACGGGCTCGGCTACGAGACCGCGATCGCGCTGCTCAACGCCGACCGGATCGACACTATCGGCGACGTCTTCCACCTGACCCCCGAGTCCTTCGAGGGGCTGCGTGGGTTCGGTCCGAAGAAGATCCAGCAGGTGCTCGACGGTGTCGAAGCGGCCCGGCATCGGCCGCTCTGGCGGCTGCTGGTCGGCCTGTCCATCCGCCATGTCGGGCCCACCGCCGCCCAGGCGCTGGCCCGGGAGTTCCGCTCGCTCGACGCGATCGCGGCGGCGTCGGCCGAGGAGCTCTCGAAGGCCGACGGCGTCGGCCCGACGATCGCGGACGCGCTGGTCGAGTGGTTCGGCGACCGGCGGCACCGCGAGATCCTGGACCGGCTGCGGGACGGGGGTGTCAACACCGTCGACGAGGGCCCGGCCAGTGGCCCCGGGCCGCTCGACGGGCTCACCGTGGTCGTGACCGGCACGCTCACGGGGTACTCGCGAGATCGGGCAACCGAGGCAATTGCCGCACTCGGTGGCAAAGTGACCAACTCGGTCAGTAAGAACACGTCGTACGTCGTCGTCGGTGATGCGCCGGGTGCGTCGAAGTACGACAAGGCGGTCAAGCTCGGCGTGCCGATCCTCGACGAGGCCGGATTCGAAGCCCTGCTGACCGGCGGGACGGCCGCGGCGGACGCCCTGATCCGCAGTGCCGAATGACCCCGAACACGTTGGCCGCGCTCAAGAATCGGCATTTTCTGTCGATCTTCGCCCAGGGAAGGGCTCGTCTGGGACCCCGATGACCTAATGAGGTGACATGAGCTCGCAGGACGAGGCGCGCAATGTCGCCCCCGCATCGGGCGAGCACGCTTTCTGGGCCTACCTGAGCGCGGTCACCGTCGCCGGGTTCGCCCTGCTGGCCTGGCAGCTCACGCTCCTGCACAGTGCGGACCTCAAGGACATGGGCACCGCGTTCATCGTGATCGCGATCATGGTGATCATCGGCGAGGTCCGCCCGCTCGTCGTGACCGGCGTCGGTGACGTCACCGGCGTGACGACCTCCACCGCGTTCACGTTCGCACTCCTTCTGCATACCGGGCTTCCGGTCGCGCTGGTGCTGCAGGCCTGCGCCACGGTCGCGGCGGCGATGGCCTACCGGCGAGCCGTCTGGCGGACCGCGTTCAACGTCGCCCAGTTCACCTTGTCCTACGGCGCGGCCGACGTGGTCCTGCTGCTCTGCGGCCGGCACGCGTCGATCACGCACATGCTCGGGGTCAAGGGGAGCGACCTCCCGTCCATCGCGCTTGCCGCGGTCGTCTACTTCGTCATCAACAACAGCTTCGTGTCCACCGCGCTCGCGCTGAAGAACCGCACCACGGTGCAGCACGAGTTCTTCTCCGACTTCGCCTTCCAGGTGCTCTCGAACGCCGCCCTGCTCGGCATCGCGCCGATCGTCGTGATCGTGGTGGAGACCAGCTCGGCGATGGTTCCGCTGCTGCTGTTCCCGCTGGCCGCGGTCTACGCGACGGCCGCGATGATGCGGACGCGCGAGCGCGAGAGCATGCACGACCCGTTGACCGGGCTGCCGAACCGCACGCTCATGACCGACCGCACCGCCGATGCAGTCGCAGCGGCCGCCGAGGCGGGTCACCACGTCGCGCTGTTCCTGCTCGACCTCGACCGTTTCAAAGAGATCAACGACACGCTGGGGCACCGGGTCGGTGACGAGCTGCTTCAGCTGGTCGGCCGGCGGCTGACCGCGGCGCTTCGCCCGGGCGACGTGATCGGCCGGCTCGGCGGCGACGAGTTCGCCATGTTGGTGCCGAACCTCGAGGATCCCCGGGCCGCGGTCGACCTCGCCGAGCGCGTGCGGATGTCGCTCGTCGAGCCGTTCCACTACGACGGGCTGTCGCACGAGATCGACGGTTCCATCGGGGTGGCGATCTACCCGGCGCACGGCTCGGACTTCGAGACCCTGCTGCAGCGCGCGGATGTCGCGATGTACGTCGCGAAGGGCCGGGGCACCGGCGTACAGCTGTACTCCACCGAGATCGACCGGCACTCGACGCTGCGGCTCAGCATGCTCGCCGAGCTGCGGACCGCACTCGAGAACGACGACTTGGAGCTGCACTACCAGCCCAAGGCCGACCTGCGCACGGGAGATGTCGTCGGCGTCGAGGCGCTGCTGCGCTGGCGGCACCCCGAACGCGGCCTGATCCAGCCCGACGACTTCCTGCCGCTCGCCGCGCAGACCGGCCTCATGCGGCTGATCACCAAGTTCGTGCTCGAGCAAGCCCTGTGTCAGCTCTCGGTCTGGTGGCGGATGGGGATCAAGGTCCACGCCGCCGTCAACGTCAGTGCCCTCGACCTCTATGACCGCGGGTTCGCGGAGCTGCTGCAACGCAACATCGAGCAGCACGACGTCCCGCCGCGCGCGCTCATGATCGAGGTCACCGAGAGCATCCTCATGGCCGACCCGGCCCGCGCCGCGTCCACGCTGCTCGCGCTCGCCGGTCTCGGGGTCGGTGTCTCGCTCGACGACTTCGGCACCGGCTACTCCTCTCTCGTACACCTCAAGCGGCTTCCGGTCAGCGAGGTCAAGATCGACAAGTCGTTCGTCATGCGGATGGACGTCAACGAGGACGACGCGGCGATCGTGCGCTCGATCATCGACCTGGCGGGCGCCCTCGGCCTGCGCACCGTCGCCGAAGGCGTCGAGACCCGCGATGCGTGGGACCGGCTCGCGGTCTACGGCTGCGACGCCGCGCAGGGGTGGTATCTCGCCAAGGGAATGCCGGCGGACGTCGCGACCGAGTGGTTGCAGAACGTGCGGCACGTCGGGTCGAGCCCGGCTTCCGACGGTCGCGTCCTGCCGTCCGCGCGGTCCGCCCGACTCGGCGTCGCCCGCGGCTGACCGGATCCGCACCGGCGGAAACTCGCAGGCCGTTCGAATCCCGGCCGCCTAGGATCGTTGGCGTGCCCGACATCTCGCGATCCGACGTCGCGCACCTCGCGAAGCTCGCTCGGATCGCCCTCGACGACCGCGAGCTCGATGCGATGGCGAGCCAGCTCGAGGTGATTCTGGACGCCGTGAGCCGGGTGCAGGAGGTCGCCGCGGCCGACATCCCGCCGACCTCGCACGCCGTGCCGGTGGTCAACGTGCTCCGCGCCGACCTGCCCGCTCCCTGCCTGACACCGGCCGAGGCGCTGGCTGCGGCGCCCGCGAGCGAGGACGACCGCTTCCGAGTGCCGAGGATCCTGGACGACGAGCAATGACCGACCTCACGCGGATGACCGCCGCCGAGCTCGCCCGGGCGGTCGCGAACCGCGAGGCTTCCGCGCTCGAGGTCACGCAGGCGCACCTCGACCGGATCGCAGACGTCGACGGCGACTACCACGCGTTCCTTCACGTCGACGCCGAAGGAGCGCTGGCGCAGGCACGGGCGGTCGATGCCGGCGAATGCTCCGGGCCGCTCGCCGGGGTGCCGCTCGCCCTCAAGGACATCGTCGTGACCCGCGGGGTCCCGACCACGGCCGGCTCGCGGATCCTCGAGGGCTGGGTCCCGCCGTACGACGCGACGATCGTCGAGCGGATGCGAGCGGCCGGGATCGTCATCCTCGGCAAGACCAATCTCGACGAGTTCGCGATGGGCAGCTCGACCGAGCACTCCGCCTTCGGGCCGTCGCGTAACCCCTGGGACCTCAGCCGGACCCCGGGCGGATCCGGTGGCGGCTCGAGCGCGGCGGTCGCGGGTCATCTGGCGCCGCTCGGCGTCGGCACGGACACCGGCGGCTCGATCCGCCAGCCGGCATCGGTCACCGGCACGGTCGGGGCGAAGCCGACCTACGGCGGGGTCTCGAGGTACGGGCTGGTGGCGTTCAGCTCCTCGCTCGACCAGGCCGGGCCGTGCGCACGGAACGTGCTCGACGCCGCGCTCCTGCACGAGGTCCTGGCCGGCCACGACCCGCGGGACTCGACCTCGATCGATGCGCCGGTCCCTCCGGTCGTCGAGGCCGCGCGGTCCGGCGACATCGCCGGCTTGCGGGTCGGGGTGGTCAGGGAGTTCGCGGGCGAGGGCTACCAGCCGGGGGTCACCGCCCGATTCGGCGAGGCGGTCGACCTGCTGACGAGCCTCGGCGCGAAGGTCGAGGAGGTGTCCTGCCCGCACTTCGACTACGCGCTGCCGGCGTACTACCTGATCGCGCCGGCAGAAGCGTCGAGCAACCTGGCCCGGTACGACGCCATGCGCTACGGCCTCCGGGTCGGCGACGACGGAGAGGCGTCGGCCGAACAGGTCATGTCGGTCACCCGGGCGGCGGGGTTCGGCGCGGAGGTCAAGCGCCGGGTGATCCTCGGCACCTATGCGCTCTCGGCCGGGTACTACGACGCCTACTACGGCCAGGCGCAGAAGGTGCGCACGCTGATCACCCGTGACTTCGAGGCCGCGTTCGGGCAGGTCGACGTCCTGGTGTCGCCCACCACGCCGACCACCGCCTTCACCCTCGGCGAGCGGATCGACGACCCGCTGGCGATGTATCTCGCCGACCTGTGCACGATCCCGTCGAACCTCTACGGCGGCCCGGCCATCTCGGTCCCCTGCGGGTTGTCCGATGACGGCCTTCCGGTCGGCCTGCAGGTCATGGCGCCGGTGCTCGCCGACGACCGGATCTACCGGGTGGCGGCCGCGGTCGAGCGGGCGCTCGGATCCGACCAAATCCTCGACAAGATCACGACTCGGTAGCAAATTTGTCGCGGCCGGGCGTCATCGGCCACAACGTTTGTTGCCGTGATCGCGCGCGTGGGATAAAAGGCACTATGACGCGCCCTCGCCCACGCTCGCTCGCCCGCCCGCTGTTCGTCGCCGTCGTGGTGGCTCTCGTGCTCGCCGCTTGCAGTTCGGGGTCCTCCGGCGGCAAGGGTGGCTCGAGCACCGGCCCGGGCAACACGAGCACGACAGCGGGCGCCTACGGCACCTTGCCGGCCGAGTCGGGTACGCCGACCACGGGCGGGACGATCAGCTACCCGATCATCGCCGGTTCGCAGCCCACCTACATCGGACCGGTCTACCCGGGATCGGCGTGGACGGTCTACAACTACGACTTCGAGATCCTGCTCTACCGGCCGTTGTACTGGGAGAGCGTCGGCAATCGGCCGGTCATGAACTACTCGCTGTCGCTCGCGCCGGCGCCGACGTACTCCGACGGGGACAAGACCGTCACGATCAACCTGTACAAGACCTACAAGTGGAGCAACGGCCAGCCGGTCGACGCTCAGGACATGATCTTCTTCATCGACGAGGTCCGCGCCGCGGTCAAGGAGAACGCGTCGAACTGGGGTCCGTACACCCCCGGCAACTTCCCGGACGACGTCGTGAGCATGTCCGCGCCGAGCAAGTTCACGCTCGTGCTGCACCTGGACCAGGCCTACAACCCGAGCTGGTTCACCGACACGCAGCTGATCAACATCACGCCGATGCCGTCGACGGCCTGGAACGTCGCGCGCCAAGGCGGCCCGCACCTCGACTACAGCAACCCGGCCAACGCCAAGAAGATCTTCGACTACCTCAACGCGGCCGCCAAGAAGCTCTCGACCTATGCCACCAACCCGCTGTGGCAGGACGTGGACGGCCCGTTCAAGCTCACCCAGTTCAACCCGACGACCGACGCGAACACGATGGTTCCGAACCCGAACTACGGGGGTCCGCAGAAGGCCCGGTTCTCCGAGCTGAAGGCGGAGTACTTCGCGTCCTCAACCGCCGAGTTCAACGCGATGCTGGCCGGCAAGCTCACCCAGGGCGACGTCACCGCCGACGAGATCCCGCAGGTGCCGCGGCTGAAGGCGGAAGGTTACAACGTCTACGGCTATCCCGACCTCGGCTTCTCCTACGCGGTCTTCAACTTCGCCGACAAGACCAACCACTGGAACAGCATCATCGCCCAGCTCTACATCCGGCAGGCCCTGGCACATCTGTCGGACCAGACCGCGATCATCCACGGGGCATATAAGGACGCCGCCGCGCCGGCGTACGGTCCCGTCCCCGCGATCCCGGCGACGGCCTACGTGCCGTCGAACGCGTCGACCAATCCTTACCCCTACAGCGTGGCTGACGCGAAGAACCTGCTCGCCTCGCACGGCTGGCACGTGGTGCCGAACGGTACGACGACCTGCCAGAACCCGGGCAGCGGCCCGACCCAGTGCGGTGCCGGAATCCCCATGGGCCAGAACCTCAACTTCACCGACTACTACGTCAATGATCCCGCCGCCGCCGGCCAGGAGACCACGCAGTGGGCCTCGGCCGCCCGCCAGGTCGGGATCAACATCAACCCGGTGGCGAAGACCTTCAACTTCATCGTCGACCAGTACGACGACCCGGTCGCGCCGCAGAACAACAACAAGTGGCAGGTCGAGAACTTCGGCGGCTACACCGAGAACCCGTACCCGACGACCGACACCATCTTCAACAAGGGCAGCGGCAACGAGGGCGAGTACAACAATCCCGAGGCGGACCGGCTGATCAGGGCCTCGAAGTACAGCAGCAACCCGAACGCGGTGCGCGCCGAGGCGGCCTTCATCACCAAGGACCTGCCGGGCATCTTCCTGCCCAACCAGGACCTGATCTTCGCCTGGAAGGGGATCTCGGGCCCGCCGGACTCCTTCTCCAACCTCACCCAGTACGAGTTCTCGCCCGAGTACTGGTACCTCACCAAGTAGCCGGCCTGAACCGAGCCGGGCCGGGCTACGTGATCTATGGCCGGTTCGCCCGCCAGGTAACGAATCTGTAGCATCGGCGCGGCCTAGACCGGATTTTCTTGTGAGTACGTCGGGCGTACGGTAAAACGTCACCAACCGCTAACCGTCGGACATACCTGTCGAACCGGAGTTGTCAGCCATGAAGCGATCGATTCTGCGACGTTGCCAGCTGCCGTTCATCGCGGCCGTGAGCAGCGTGCTCGTGCTCGCCGCGTGCGGCTCGAGCTCATCGGGGGGCAACAAGCCGAGCGGCGGCAGCAGCTCTGGCAACACCAGCACGACGGCAGGGGAGTACGGCAGCCTGCCGAACCAGACCGGCACGCCCAAGCCGGGCGGCACGATCACCTACGGCATCGAGGCCGGCTCGCAGCCGACGTACATCATGCCGATCACGCCGGGCGCGAACTCCTCGGTCTACAACGCCGAGTTCCAGTACCTGCTCTGGCGGCCGCTGTACTGGACCCCGCAGGGCAACCGGCCGATCATCGACCCGACGCTGTCGCTGGCCTCGCTGCCGGTCTACTCCAACGGCAACAAGACGATCACGATCAACATGAAGCAGAACTACAAGTGGTCAGACGGCAAGCCGGTCGACGCGCAGGACGTGCTGTTCTTCCTCAAGGAGCTCGCCGCCGCGGTGCACGAGAACGCCGCGAACTTCGGCAACTACACCAAGGGCAACCTTCCGGACAACATCGCCAGCATGTCCGCGCCGAGCCAGTTCCAGGTGGTCCTGCACCTGACCAAGGCCTACAACCCGAACTGGTACACCGAGACCCAGCTCAACGTGATCTCGCCGCTCCCGTCCACCGTCTGGAACGTGGCATCGGCCGGCGGGAAGCACTTGAACTTCAACAACCCGGCCAACGCCAAGAAGATCTACGACTACCTCAACGCGCAGTCGAAGAAGGTCTCGACCTACGCGAGCAACCCGTTGTGGCAGGACGTCGACGGCCCGTTCAAGCTGACCCAGTTCAACCCGACCACGGATGCCAACACGATGGTTCCGAACGCGACGTACGGCGGTCAGAAGCCGGTCTTCAGCACCCTCAAGGCCGAGTACTTCGCATCATCGACCGCGGAGTTCAACGCGATGCTGGCCGGCAAGCTCAACGAGGGCGAGGTTCCGTCCGACAGCCTGCCGCAGGTTCCGAAGCTGAAGGCTGAGGGCTACAACGTCTACGGCTACCCGGACCTGGGCTTCGACTACATCGTGTTCAACTTCAAGGACCAGACCGACCACTGGGCCAACCTCGTCGGCCAGCTGTACTTCCGGCAGGCGATGGCGCACCTGGAGAACCAGGTGGCGGTCATCCACGGCGCCTACCACGGCGCCGCGGCCCAGGCCTACGGTCCGGTCCCCGCGGTGCCCGCGACGGCATACGTGCCGTCGAACGCGGCCACCAACCCGTACCCGTACAGCACCTCGGCGGCCAGCCAGCTGCTGAGCTCGCACGGCTGGCACGTGGTGCCGAACGGCACGACGACCTGCCAGAACCCGGGCAGCGGGCCCAACCAGTGCGGCGCCGGCATCCCGAAGGGGCAGAAGATCTCGATCACGATCCCCTACACCAACGACCCGCCGGTCGCCGGCCAGGAGACCACCCAGCTCGCCTCGGCGGCCAAGCAGGTCGGGATCAACATCAACCCGGTGGCGAAGACGTTCAACTACATCATCGACAACTACGACGACCCGTCCGCGCCGCAGAACGACAACAAGTGGCAGATGGAGAACTTCGGCGGGTTCAGCATGGACATCTACCCGACCACCGACGAGATCTTCAACACCAAGGGCTCGTTCAACGAGGGCGGCTACAGCAGCCCGCAGGCGGACCAGCTGATCAAGAACTCGGAGTACTCCAGCGACCCGAATGCCGTGCAGAAGGAAGCGCAGTACCTCACCAGCAACCTGCCCGCGATCTTCACCCCGAACGAGGACCGGATCTACGCCTGGAAGGGAGTCTCCGGCCCGCCGGACTCCTTCGCCGACCTGACCCAGTTCGCGTTCACGCCCGAGTTCTGGTTCGTGACCGGCAAGTAGCCAAAACGACGACGGCATCGCAAGATGTCTGACATGCGAGCGGACGGGCCGGTCGCAGGATGATCTCCTACATCCTGCGCCGGTTCGTCAGCGCCGTCATCGTGGTCATCGGGATCATGCTGGTGACGTTCACGATGCTGCACATCATCGCGCCCTCGCCGGCGCGTGCCGTCCTGGGCATCAAGGCCTCGCCGGCCGCGATCGCCGGCTTCAACCACGAGCACGGCTACGACCGCCCGCTGGCCCGCCAGTTCCTCACCTACATGAACCAGACGGTCCACTTCAACTTCGGGTACTCCTACAAGCTCAACCAGTCGGTCACCGACCTGTTCAAGGAGAACGCAGGTCGCTCGGCGCTGCTGTCCGGAGTCTCCGTGTTCCTCGCGGTCCTGATCGCCGTGCCGATGGGTATCTACCAGGCCGTCAAGCGCAACTCGATCTCCGACTACCTCTTGACGAGCGTCAGCTTCACGCTCTACTCGATGCCGATCTTCTTCATCTCGCTGATCCTGATCGACATCTTCGCTCTGCACCTGCACTGGTTCCCGTTCGAGGCGAGCCAGTCGACGACGGTCATCGGCGTCCTCAAACAACCCCGGTCGATGGTCCTGCCGGTCGTATCACTCGTTGCGCTCTCCGTCGCCGGCTACTCGCGATACATGCGCTCCTCGGCGCTGGACAACCTGGCCCAGGACTACATCAAGGTGGCCCGGGCCAAGGGCCTGTCGGAGCGGTCCGTGCTGTTCCGGCACCTGGTCCGCAACTCGAGCCTGCCGATGGTCACCCTGATCGGCCTCTCGATCCCCGACCTGCTGGCCGGCAACCTGATCACGGAGCAGGTGTTCAACTATCCGGGGCTCGGGCTGCTGTTCTTCAACAGTCTCGGCACGGAGGACTACCCGATCCTGCTCGCCTACACGCTGGTCGGCGGCATCCTGGTCGTGCTCGGCAACCTGATCGCCGACATCGCACTTACGTTCACCGACCCACGGATCCGGCTGACATGACCAACCTGATCCCAGGGATGCCGTCGCGCAACCGCGAGCGGCTCGAAGCACTCGAGCCGCTGCTCGGTCCGGCCGACGCCGGCGAGGTCTACGAGCAGGGCAGCGGGTTCAAGATCACCCTGAAAGCGTTCGCGGAGAACCGGCTCGCGCTGGTCGGCATCGGCCTGGTCGTGTTCTTCCTGCTGTTCTCCTTCGTCGGGCCGCACCTCTACCACTCGAACCAGATCTCGGGAAACCTCGGCGCCAACGACCTGCCGCCCGGCAAGGGTCACCCGCTCGGCACCGACGACAACGGCTTCGACGAGCTCGGCCGGATCATGAAGGGCGGCCAGGCCGCTCTGGAGATCGGCCTGCTGACCGCGCTCATCGCGACCGTCATCGGCACGCTGTGGGGCGCGGTCGCCGGTCTGGTCGGGGGCTGGATCGACGGCCTGATGATGCGGATCGTCGACGTCGGCTTGTCGATCCCCACGCTGTTCGTCGTCCTGATCATCTCCGCGCGCTACAGCGCCACGGTGATCAGCCTGTCGATCATCATCGGGGTCAATGCGTGGTTCGTGCCGGCCCGGCTGGTTCGCGGGGAGGTGCTCACGATTCGGGAACGCGACTACGTCGCGGCCGCTCGCGCGATGGGGGCCAGCCAGAGCCGGCAGATCTACCGCCACCTGATTCCAAACTCGCTGTCCGTGGTCATCGTCAACACGACCTTCCAGATCGCGGACGCGATCCTCACTGTTGCCTTCGTCGGCTATCTCGGCTTCGGGCTGCACTTCCCCCAGGTCGACTGGGGCGACCAGCTCTCCAACGGCGTCAACTACCTTGGCGACGGTTACTGGTGGCAGATCTATCCGGTAGGTATCTGTTTGATCCTCACGGTCATGGCGTTCAACTTCATGGGTGACGCGCTGCGCGACGCGGTCGACGTGCGCATGCGGAGGCGCTGACGTGCCCGAACGCGTCCTCGACATCAAGGGCCTGAAGACCCACATCCAGCTCTCCTCGGCGCTGGTTCGCGCCGTGGACGGGATCGATCTGCACCTCGACGCGGGCGAGACCCTAGGCCTGGTCGGCGAGTCCGGCTGCGGCAAGTCGATGACCGGGCTGTCGATCATGCGGCTGCTGCCGCCCGGCGGGAGCATCGTCGAGGGCACTGTCGATTTCGACGGTCGCGACCTCGCGGCGCTGTCGCAGGACGAGATGCGCAACGTGCGTGGCAACGACATCGCGATGGTCTTCCAGGACTCGCTGACCGCGCTCAACCCGACCAAGACGATCGGCTACCAGGTCGCCGAGCCGGCCTGGCTGCATCGGGGGCTGAGCCGCAAGGAAGGCCTCGACCGCGCCGCGCAGGTCCTCGACATGGTCGGCATCCCGCGCCCGCGGGAGCGGCTGGACGACTACCCGCACCAGCTCTCCGGCGGCCTGCGCCAGCGGGTCCTGATCGCGATGTCCCTGGTGTGCGAGCCCAAGGTGCTGATCGCGGACGAGCCGACGACTGCGCTCGACGTGACCATCCAGGCGCAGATCCTGCGGTTGCTGGACCGGCTCAAGGAAGAGCTCGGCATGGCGGTCCTGCTGATCACCCACGACATGGGGGTCGTGGCCGGGCGGGCGGACCGGATCAACGTGATGTACGCCGGCAAGATGATCGAGGCGACCTCGACCCGCAACCTGTTCGAGCACATGCACCACCCGTACACGCAGGCCCTGCTCGGCTCGATCCCGCAGCTCGACCAGGACGCCAACGCCGTACTGTTCTCGATTCCCGGGCTGCCGCCGGATCTCGCCGACCCGCCGGACGGCTGCCGGTTCGCCCCGCGCTGCCATCTTGCGACGGACCGCTGCCGCACCGACGAGCCGTTGCTCCTCGCCGACACGCCGGACCACAAGTACGCCTGCCACCACCCGGTCGACGGGCCGGCCGAGCGGCCGGTCGCCGCGCTGGGTGCGGCACGTGCCTTCACGACCAACGGCGCCGAGCCGCTGCTGCAGATCCGCGAGCTGGTCAAGGAGTTCCCGGTCGGCAACACCCTGCTTCCGGCGAAGTACCGGGAGTCGGTGAAGGCGGTGTCCGGCGTCTCGGTCACGGTCCGGGCCGGCGAGACCTTCGGCTTGGTGGGCGAGTCCGGCTGCGGGAAGACCACGCTCGGCCGGCTGATCGTCGCTCTCGACCGGCCCAACCAGGGCGAGCTGTTGCTCAACGGTGACGACATCTCGAAGATGCGCCGGCGCGGGTTGCGCCGCCGCCGTCGGGACCTGCAGATGATGTTCCAGGACCCGTACGCCTCGCTCGACCCGCGGATGCGGGTCGGCACGATCCTCGCTGAGCCGCTGGTGATCCAGGGCGTCGGGAGCCGCTCGAGCCGGCGCAAGCGGATCGCGGAGATGCTCAACGAGGTCGGCCTGCCGCAGAACGCGGTGGACCGCTTTCCGCACGAGTTCTCCGGCGGCCAGCGGCAGCGGATCGGGCTGGCGCGCGCGTTGATGCTCAACCCCGCCGTGATCGTCGCGGACGAGCCGGTGAGCGCGCTGGACGTCTCGATCCGGTCGCAGGTGCTCAACCTGATGAAGCGCCTGCAGGCCGAGCACAACCTGACCTACGTCGTCATCTCGCACGACCTCGCGGTGGTGAAGTACCTGTCCGACCGGATCGGCGTCATGTACCTCGGGCGGCTGGTCGAGACCGGAAGCGGCGACGACATCTACAACCACCCCGTGCACCCCTACACCGCCGGCTTGCTCACCGCGATCCCGATTCCGGATCCGACGGTGGAGCGGGCGAAGGACGACGTCGGCGTCCGGGGCGAGCTGCCCAGCCCGATCAACCCGCCGTCCGGCTGCCGGTTCCGCACCCGTTGCCCCCGCGCGCAGCAGCGGTGCGCGGACGAGGTGCCCTTGCTGCGACCGTTCGGGCCCGGGCACCTCGCGGCCTGCCACTTCCCGCTCGAGCCGCCGACCGAGGACGCCGCGACCGAGCTGGCTGCCACCGCCTGAGCCGGCCTGCGGAGCGAGTCCGGCTCACAACGCGCGTGCCGCGCGCAGCGCCTCGCGCCGGGCGTCACCCTCGAGCCGGTCGATGAACAGCTCGCCGTCGAGATGCCCGCACTCGTGCTGGAACGCACGGGCGAGCAGGCCGCTGCCTTCGACCCGTAGCGGTCGTCCCACCGCATCCTGACCCTCGACCACCGCTCGCTCCGCCCGGCGGAGGTCGAACCACAGCCCGGGCAGCGACAGGCAGCCCTCCGGTCCGTCCTGCTCGCCGGCCAGCTCGACCAGCCGCGGGTTGACGATGACGCCGGCCCGCCCGTCGACGTACCAGCTGAAGGCACGCAGCCCGACGCCGATCTGGTTGGCCGCCAGCCCCGCCCGCCCGTCCCGTGCGGTGACCGTGTCGAGCAGGTCGGCGCAGAGCGCGGCGATCGCGTCGTCGAAGCCGGTCACCTCGTCGCAGGGGGTGCGAAGGATCGGATCGCCCCACAGCCTGATCGCGCGTTCCGCCATCCCTTGATTCTCGCGGGTTGCGGCGAATCGGGTTTGCGCCCGGCTGCCAGACTGGAGACGTGACCGCGACTCTGGCCGCATACGACGACGTCCTCACCCGCTACGACCCGGTCTTCGGTCTCGAGACCCACGTCGAGCTCGGCACCGTGACCAAGCTGTTCTGCGGGTGCTCCACCGAGTTCGGCGCTCCGCCGAACACGCACGTCTGCCCGGTCTGCCTCGGCCTGCCGGGGTCGCTGCCGGTGACGAACGCTGCCGCGATCGAGTCGACGATCAGGATCGGCCTTGCGTTGCACTGCGACATCGCGTCGTGGTCCCGGTTCGCGCGCAAGAACTACTTCTATCCGGACATGCCGAAGGACTACCAGATCAGCCAGTACGACGAGCCGCTCTGCACCGACGGGTACCTGGACGTGACCGTCGACGGCGAGCCCTACCGGGTCGAGATCGAGCGCGTGCACCTCGAGGAGGACACCGGCAAGACGCTGCACGTCGGCGGTGCCACCGGGCGGATCCACGGTGCGACCCACTCGCTGGTCGACTACAACCGCGCAGGCATCCCGCTGGTCGAGATCGTCACGCGACCGGTCGCCGGCACCGGCGAGCGGGTGGCCGAGGTCGCGCGTGCGTATGTCAGCGAGCTGCGCGACCTGCTGCGCGACCTCGGGGTGTCCGACGTGCGGATGGAGCAGGGCTCGCTGCGGGCGGACGTGAACCTCTCGCTGATGCCCAAGGGGTCGACCGAGCTGGGCACTCGGACGGAGACGAAGAACGTCAACTCGCTGCGCTCGGTCGAGGCGGCCGTTCGCCACGAGGTCGAGCGTCAAGGCGCCCGGCTGGACGCCGGGGAGCGGATCGTGCAGGAGACCCGGCACTTCCACGAGGACAGCGGCACCACGAGCTCGGGGCGCAGCAAGGAAGAGGCCCAGGACTACCGGTACTTCCCGGAGCCGGACCTGGTCCCGCTCGCGCCGCCTCCACAGCAGGTGGAAGCGATCCGGGCGTCGCTTCCGGAGCCGCCCGGCGTGCGGCGGGCCCGCTTCGCCGAGGCGAACGGCTACAGCCCGCTCGACCTCGAGCAGATGACCAACGCCGGCATCCTCGACCTGGTCGGGGCGACGATCGCGGCAGGGGCGTCGCCGACGAAGGCCAAGGGGTGGTGGCTCGGCTACCTCGTCGGTGCGGCCACCGAGCGCGGGGAAGAGGTCGACCGGCTGGCCGTGACCCCCGCCGACGTCGCGCGGCTGTCCGCGATGGAGGACGACGGTACGCTCACCAACAAGCTGGCCCGGCAGGTGGTCGACGCGATGCTCGGCGGTGAGGGCGGCATTGACGCGGTGATCGCGGCGCACGGCTGGCAGGTCGCCGGCGACGACGAGCTGGTCGCCGCGGTTGACGCCGCCATCGCCGGCCAGGCGGATGCCGCGCAGAAGGTGCGGGACGGCAACCTCGGCGCGGTCGGCCCGCTCGTGGGCGCCGTCATGAAGGCCACCGGAGGTACGGCGGATGCGAAGCGAGCCCGTGAGCTCTTGCTCGAACGGCTCGGCGGGTCGGTCTGAGCCGTCGTACGGCGAATCTCCCGCGCCGCATACGCTTCTGGCCGTGGACCGGAAGCCGAGAAGCAGAGATGTCACTGACGGGTACGAGCGCGCGCCGGCGCGGGCCATGCTCCGCGCAGTCGGGCTGACCGACGACGACTGGGACAAGCCGCAGATCGGCGTCGCCTCGTCGTGGAACGAGATCACGCCGTGCAACCTCTCGCTCGACCGGTTGGCGAAGCGCGCGAAGGACGGGATCCGGCAGTCCGGGGGAGTCGCGCTGGAGTTCGGCACGATCTCGGTCTCCGACGGCATCTCGATGGGTCACGAGGGGATGCACGCCTCGCTGGTGTCGCGTGAGGTGATCGCGGACTCGGTGGAGACCGTGATGTTCGCCGAGCGCCTGGACGGGTCGGTGCTGCTGGCCGGCTGCGACAAGTCCCTGCCCGGCATGCTGATGGCCGCCGCGCGCCTCGACCTGGCCTCGGTCTTCCTGTACGCCGGGACCAGCCTGCCGGGGCACATCGGCGACCGCGACCTGACCATCGTCGACGCGTTCGAGGCGGTCGGCGCCTGCGCCCGGGGGCTGATCAGCCAGGACGAGCTCGGTGCCATCGAGCGCAACACCTGTCCGGGAGAAGGTGCATGCGCCGGCATGTTCACGGCGAACACCATGGCCAGTGCGGCCGAGGCGCTGGGCATGTCGATGCCCGGCAGCGCCGCGCCGCCTGCGGTCGACCGGCGTCGCGACGACTACGCGATCCGCTCCGGCGAGGCCGTGATGGCGCTCGTCGATGCCGGCATCACGGCGAGGTCGGTCATGACCCGCGAGGCGTTCGAGAACGCGATCACGGTCGTCATGGCGCTGGGCGGTTCGACCAATGCCGTGCTGCACCTGCTCGCGATCGCGCACGAGGCGCAGGTCGACCTCACCCTTGACGACTTCAACCGGATCGGGGACCGCACCCCGCACCTCGCGGACGTCAAACCGTTCGGGCGCTTCGTGATGAGTGACATCGACCGGGTCGGGGGGATCCCGGTGGTCATGCGGACGCTGCTCGACGCGGGCCTGCTCAACGGCGACTGCCTCACCGTGACCGGCAAGACGGTCGCGGAGAACCTCGCGGACGTGGCGCCGGCAGACCCGGACGGCACCGTGATCCACGCGCTGGCCGACCCGATCCACCAGACCGGTGGCCTGGTGATCCTGCGTGGCTCGCTCGCCCCCGATGGTGCGGTCGTCAAGACGGCCGGGTTCGACACCGCGGTCTTCGAAGGAACCGCTCGCGTCTTCGACACCGAACGCCCGGCCATGGACGCGGTCACCGGCGGTGGGCTGCGGGCCGGCGACGTCGTCGTGATCCGGTACGAAGGCCCACGCGGCGGTCCGGGGATGCGGGAGATGCTGGCGGTCACCGGCGCGATCAAGGGCGCCGGGCTCGGGAAGGACGTCCTGCTGCTCACCGACGGCCGGTTCTCGGGCGGGACCACCGGGCTTTGCGTGGGGCACGTCGCGCCCGAGGCGGCCGATGCCGGGCCGATCGCGCTGGTCCGCGACGGCGACCCGATCCGGCTCGACGTACCGGCTCGCCGGCTCGACCTGCTGGTGGACGAGGCCGAGCTCGAACGCCGCCGCGCCGAGTGGTCCGCGCTGCCGCCGCGGTACCCGACCGGCGTCTTCGGCAAGTACGTCAAGCTGGTCGGCTCGGCGGCTCAGGGCGCGGTGTGCGGATGAGCGCGGGGTTCGGATGAGCGTGGTGTTCGGATGAGCGTGGTGTTCGGATGAGCAAGGTTCACCCCGACGGGATCGAGCCGCGGCTGCGCGCCTGGATCGAGCAGCAGCCGGTGTTCTTCGTCGCGACCGCGCCGCTGGCTGCGGATGGACACATCAACGTCTCGCCGCGGGGCGGGCGTGGCTCGCTCGCCGTGCTCGACCAGCACACGGTGGCCTGGCTCGACCTCACCGGCAGCGGGGCCGAGACGATCGCGCACCTGCGCGAGAACGGCCGGGTGGTCGTCATGCTCTGCGCGTTCGACGGGCCGCCGCAGATCGTCCGGCTGCACGGCAGCGGGAGGGCGGTGCAGCCGGCCGATCCGGAGTGGGAGCAGCTGGCCGCGCGGTTCCCGGCGCGCCGGGGCGCCCGCGCGATCATTGTGGTCGATGTGACCCGCGTGAGTGACTCGTGCGGTTTCGCGGTACCTCGCATGGACTACGTCGAGGACCGCGACCTGCTCGAGCGGTGGGCAGAGCGCAAGGACGACCAGGCGATCGCCGACTACCGGGCGGAGCGGAACGCCGAGAGCATCGACGGGTTGCCCACGCGGTTGGATGCGCGATCTTCACCCGCGCGTCCTTGACACCGGCCGGACCCGTAGTCCACCGTTGTGGCGTGCGGCGAATTCTCGTACTTGTGAGCACGTGATCTGATCCTGGATCACGTGCCGCCCCTCAGCGCTTCGCGCGAGGGGTTTTTTCATGCAGGCACACCGGAAGCAAGGCCCGATGAAGGACCCGATGTAGGAGTGGTGACAGTGGAACGGCTGACCGGCGCGCAGGCGATGGTGCGGGCGCTGGAGGAGCTCGACGCGCGGGTGGTGTTCGGCATCCCCGGCGGCGCGATCCTCCCGGCGTACGACCCGTTGTTCGACTCGACGAAGGTCCGGCACATCCTGGTCCGCCACGAACAGGGCGCGGGGCACGCGGCTACCGGCTATGCGCAGGCCACCGGTCGGGTCGGGGTGTGCATGGCGACCAGCGGTCCTGGCGCGACCAACCTCGTGACGCCGATCGCCGACGCCTACATGGACTCGGTGCCGCTGGTCGCGATCACCGGGCAGGTGCCGTCGGGCGCGATCGGGACGGACGCCTTCCAGGAGGCCGACATCTGCGGCATCACGATGCCGATCACCAAGCACAACTTCCTCGTCCAGAACGCCGAGGACATCCCGCGGACCCTCGCGGAGGCGTTTCACATCGCCGCGACCGGGCGGCCCGGACCGGTGCTGGTCGACATCGCGAAGGATGCGCTGCAGGCGGAGACGACCTTCACCTGGCCGGTGGAGATGCACCTGCCCGGCTACCGGCCGGCCGCCAAGCCGCACGGCAAGCAGGTCCGCGAGGCGGCCCGGCTGATCGTGGACGCCGAGCGACCGGTGCTCTACGTCGGCGGCGGTGTGCTCAAGGCACACGCGACCGAGGAGCTACGCGTGCTCGCCGAGCTGACCGGCGTCCCGGTCGTCACGACGCTCATGGCGCGCGGTGCGTTCCCGGACTCCCATCCGCAGCACTTGGGCATGCCCGGGATGCACGGCTCGGTGTCGGCGGTGACGGCGCTGCAGCGATCCGACCTGCTGGTCACGCTGGGTGCACGGTTCGACGACCGAGTGACCGGCAAGCTGTCGAGCTTCGCGCCGGAAGCGACGGTGATCCACGCGGACATCGACCCGGCGGAGATCTCGAAAAACCGTACGGCGGACGTGCCGATCGTCGGCGACGTGCGTGAGGTGATCGCTGATCTGATCATCGCGATCCAGGCGGAGCACGCGGACGGTCGCAAGGGCGACTTCACCGCCTGGTGGAAGCAGTGCAACGCCTGGCGGCGGACCTACCCGCTCGGATACGACCACCCGGACGACGGAACCATGGCGCCGCAGTACGTGATCGAGCGGCTGGGCAAGGTCTGCGGGCCGTCGACGGTCATCGTCGCCGGGGTCGGCCAGCACCAGATGTGGGCGTCGCAGTTCGTGTCGTACGAGCAGCCGCACACCTGGATCAACTCCGGCGGGCTCGGAACCATGGGTTTCGCCGTACCGGCGGCGATGGGCGCGAAGGTCGGGCGGCCGGAGGCGCTGGTCTGGGCGATCGACGGCGACGGCTGCTTCCAGATGACCAACCAGGAGCTCACCACCTGCGCGGTCGAGGGCATCCCGATCAAGATCGCGATCATCAACAACGGGGCGCTCGGCATGGTGCGGCAGTGGCAGACCCTGTTCTACGACGGTCGGTACTCCCACACCGATCTTGCGAAGGGCGCTCGCTACATTCCCGACTTCGTGATGCTCGCGGAGGCGATGGGCTGCGTCGGCCTTCGCTGCGAGAACGCCGACGACGTCGACGCGACGATCGAGAAGGCGATGGCGATCAACGATGCACCGGTGGTCGTCGACTTCGTGGTCGGCAAGGACGCGATGGTCTGGCCGATGGTGGCTGCGGGCACCTCGAACGACGACATCAAGATCGCGCGCGAGACCGCGCCGGACTTCGAGTACGAGATGGGTGAGGTCAGCTCCGATGAGTAGGCACACGCTGTCGGTGCTGGTCGAGAACAAGCCCGGCGTGCTTGCCCGGGTGGCCTCGCTGTTCTCCCGGCGCGGGTTCAACATCGACTCGCTCGCGGTCGGTCCCACCGAGCATCCCGACGTGTCGCGCATGACGATCGCGGTCAACGTCGAGGATCTCCCGCTCGAGCAGGTGACCAAGCAGCTGAACAAGCTGGTCAACGTGCTGAAGGTGGTCGAGCTCGACACCGACGCGTCGGTCCAGCGCGAGCTGCTGCTGGTGAAGGTGAAGGCCGACCTCACCAGCCGGTCGCAGGTCCTCGAGGTGGTCCAGCTGTTCCGTGCCAAGGTCGTCGACGTCGCGGCGGATGCCGTGACGATCGAGGCCACCGGCACCGTGGACAAGCTGGAGGCCTTCATCCGGGTGCTCGAGCCGTTCGGCATCCGCGAGCTCGTCCAGTCCGGGATGGTCGCGGTCGGCCGCGGCGCCCGCAGCATCACCGACCGATCGCTCCGCTCCGTGGAAAGGACAGCCTGAGCACCATGGCACCCGAGATCTACTACGACGACGACGCCGACCTCGCGCTCGTCCAAGCCCGCAAGGTCGCCGTGCTCGGCTACGGCTCGCAGGGGCACGCGCACGCGTTGAACCTGCGCGAGTCCGGCGTCGACGTACGCGTCGGCCTGCCGGAGGCCTCCAAGAGCCGGGCCGCGGCCGAGGCGGAAGGGCTGCGGGTCGTGGCACCGGCCGAGGCCTGCGCCGAGGCGGACCTGATCATGGTGCTCGCCCCGGACACGGTGCAGCGACACCTGTACGCCGAGGCGGTCGAGCCGAACCTCAGCGAGGGTGACGCGCTGTTCTTCGGCCACGGGTTCAACATCCGGTTCGGCTACGTCGCGCCGCCGTCGACGGTCGACGTGTGCATGGTCGCGCCGAAGGGTCCCGGGCATCTGGTCCGCCGGCAGTTCCAGGAAGGGCGCGGCGTGCCGTGCCTGGTAGCGGTGGAGCAGGACGCGAGCGGGCAGGCGCTGCCGCTGTCGTTGGCTTACTCCAAGGGCATCGGCGGGACGCGCGCAGGGACGCTGAAGACGACGTTCACCGAAGAGACCGAGACCGACCTGTTCGGCGAGCAGGCGGTGCTCTGCGGCGGCATCTCGGCGCTCGTCCAGGCCGGCTTCGAGACGCTGACCGAGGCCGGGTACCAACCGGAGGCGGCGTACTTCGAGTGCCTGCACGAGCTGAAGCTGATCGTGGACCTGATGTACGAGGGCGGCATCTCGAAGATGCGCTGGTCGATCTCCGACACGGCGGAGTACGGCGACTACACCCGCGGACCGCGCGTGGTGAACGCCGCGACCAAGCAGGAGATGAAGCGGATCCTCGCCGAGATCCAGGACGGCAGCTTCGCCCGGGAGTGGATCGCGGAGGACGACGCCGGCCGCCCGCAGTTCGACAAGTACCGGGCGGAGGGTGCGGCCCATCCGATCGAGGAGGTCGGCGGCCGGCTGCGCGGGTTGATGTCCTGGATCAAGTCCGACTGAGCGCTCAGTAGGGTGGGCGGCGTGCCGAAGCCGGTGGTCATCGTCGCCGAGGAGCTGGCGCCGGCGGCGTTGGCGGTGCTCGCCGAGGACGGCGAGGTCCGTCAGGTCGATGGCACCGACCGGGCAGCTTTGCTCGCCGCCCTCGCCGGTGCGGACGCGTTGATCGTCCGCAGCGCGACGCAGGTCGACGCGGAGGCGCTTGCTGCGGGTGATCGGCTGAAGGTGGTCGCTCGTGCGGGCATCGGGCTGGACAACGTCGACGTCGAGGCCGCCACCGCACGCGGCGTGCTCGTCGTCAACGCTCCGGTGTCGAACATCGTCTCTGCGGCGGAGCATGCCATCGCGTTGCTGCTCTCCGCCGCCCGCAAGATTCCGGCCGCGAACGCGAGCTTGAAGTCAGGTGAGTGGAAGCGCAGCGCCTTCACCGGTGTCGAGGTCGCGGAGAAGACTGTCGGCGTCGTCGGTCTCGGGCGGATCGGCGTACTGTTTGCGCAGCGGATGGCCGGCTTCGGCGTGCGGCTGCTGGCGTACGACCCGTATGTCCCCGCGGCCCGCGCGGCGCAGGTCGGGGTTCAGCTCGTCTCGCTCGACCAGCTGCTGCGAGAAAGCGACTTCATCTCGATCCACCTGCCCAAGACGGCGGAGACGCGCGGGCTGATCGGGGAGCGCGAGCTCGCCCTCGTGAAGCCGGGCGCGATCCTCGTCAACGCCGCCCGTGGCGGGCTGGTCGACGAGCACGCGTTGGCGCAGGCGCTCAAAGCGGGCCGGATCGGAGGCGTCGCGGTCGACGTGTTCGTGAGCGAGCCGTGCACGGACTCGCCGCTGTTCGCGCACGCGAACGCGGTTGTCACGCCGCACCTCGGAGCCTCGACGAACGAGGCGCAGGACAAGGCGGGCCTGGCCGTGGCGCGATCGGTGAAGCTCGCGCTCGCGGGTGAGTTCGTGCCGGATGCGGTCAACGTGCAGGCGGGGGGCGTCGTCGCGGAGGAGATCCGACCGAGCCTGCCGCTGGTCGAGCGGTTGGGCCGGCTGTTCACCGCGCTGGCCGGCGGCGTACCGGCGAACCTCACGGTGGACATCAAGGGCGAGGTGGCGGCGTACGACGTCAAGGTGCTGCAGCTCGCGGCGCTGCGCGGGGTGTTCACCGACGTCGTCGAGGAGCAGGTGACGTACGTCAACGCGCCCTTGCTCGCGGCCGAGCGCGGGATCGAGGTCGGGCTGGCCGCGACGGAGAACAGCCCCGACTACCGCAACGTGCTGACCGTGCGCGGCGCGATGGCGGACGGGCGCGTCGTCTCGGTCGGTGGCAACCTCACCGGTCCGCGGCTGATCCAGAAGCTGGTCGAGGTCAACGGCTTCGACATCGAGGTCGCGCTCAACGAGCACATGGTCTTCGTCACCTATGTCGACCGGCCGGGCATCGTCGGCATCGTCGGCCAGTTGCTCGGCCAAGCGCGCGTCAACATCGCCGGCATGCAGGTTTCGCGTACCGCCGAGGGCGGCGAGGCGCTGATGGTGATGACGGTCGACTCGGTCATCCCGCCGGACATCCTCGGGGAGATCGCCTCCGCTGTGGGCGCGTCGGAGATCCGCGCGGCGTACCTGCCCGAGGAGTAGGCGTGGCGGAGGCGTCGGTCGTCCACCTCGAGGCGCGGGACGGCACCCGGCTGGGGATGCACGTGTTCGGTTCGGGTCCGCCCGTGGTGTGCGTGCCCGGCGGGCCGGGCCGTGCGTCGGAGTACCTCGAGGAGCTGGCCGGGTTGTCCGCCGACTTCACGTTGCTGCGGTTCGACCTGCGCGGCACCGGCGTGTCCGAGCTGCCGGATGATCGGGAGTCGCTGCAGTTCCCTCGACTCGCGGACGACATCGAGGACATCCGCATCGCGCGCGGCCTCGACACGATCGATCTGCTCGCGCACTCGGCCGGCTGTTTCGTCGCGCTGGTGTACGCGGCGCGCTATCCGAACCGCTTGTCGCGGATGGTGCTCGTGACGCCTTCGGCGCGCGGCTTCGGGGACGTGACGGACGACATCGAGCGGATCAGGGCGAGCCGAAGTGAGGAGCCGTGGTACGCCGAGGTCGCTGCTCTCGACGCGGAGTTGCACCACCTGCCCCCGCGTCGCCGGGCCGGTGGCGGGATGGACCGGGGACTGCGACCATTCGGCTACGCCCGCTGGGACGAGCGCTCGCGGGCGCACGCCGCGTCGACCGATGGGCAGATGTCGCTGCGCGCGATGGCCGCGTTCGCCTCGGAGTCCTTCCGAGCAGAGGGTCAGAGCTTTCTCGACGCGCTGCGGGCGGTGACCGCTCCGGTGCTCGTCATCGTGGGCGACCTCGACGGCATGACCGGAGTCAAGGCCGGCCACATCGTCGCCGGCTGCCTGCCGCATGCAAGCGTCGCCGAACTCCCAGGAGCGGCGCACTACCCCTGGGTCGACACCCCCGAACAGTTCCGCGAAACGGTGGCGGGGTTCCTTCGCTGATCGCGGAGCGAAGCGGGCGTGGACGGCGATGAGTGCACTACGGTGCAAGCCGGCACCGTGCCGAGGAATGGGGAACCCGATGGCCACGAACAAGGACCTGATCGAAGCCGCGTATGCGAGCTTTGCGCGGGGGGACATACCCGCCGCGCTTGGCGCGATGGCCGAGGACATCCAGTGGACGGAGGCGGATGGTTTCCCGCTCGCAGGCACGTACGTCGGCCCGCAGGCCGTGCTGGAAGGGGTCTTCATGCGACTCGTCGAAGTAGGCGACGAGTTCGCCGTGGTGCCCGAGCAGTTCGTCGCGGATGGCGACACCGTTGTCGTGCTCGGGAACTACACCTGGAAGCGCAAGAGCTCCGGGGAGCCCGCGGCGGTGAAGATGGCTCACGTGTGGACCGTCGAGGACGGCAAGGCGAAGGCCTTCCAGCAGCACGTCGACACCGTCAGGGTTCGCGAGCTCAACTGATCTTGCGCTGCTCGGCTCGTCGGGTTCGGGTCAGGACACGATGCCGCTGGGTGGGCGCCTAGACCGCCGCGAGTGCTTCCGCGAAAGCGCTGCTGGTGTGGCTGGGTTGGTTCAGGGCGTGCAGAGCGTCGCGGGGACGATCGCGTCCGTTTGGGCGGGTCGCTCACCTGCGGCCAGCAGCACCAGCAACAGACAGGGACCTCGTGGACCGTCAAAGAGGTTCCACCGCGTACAGCCAACCGTGAGTTTCACGGGTTGTGCAGGCTGGAGCCTTCACGATCCGGCGAGCGCCGGGAGCGGCGGCGGCTCAGGTGGATCACTCGAATGGCCGATACCCGGTAGGTGACGGACGTTGCGGCGGCGCCCGCCGGTGCCCTCCCGGCGGGGGATGGGCCGGAGTGGGTGTGCGTCGGTTGCCGCGCGCGCGTGCCGATGTCCGCGGATACCTGCACGTCGTGCGGGCGGGCCTTCGGCGAGGGCTTGGCCCTGTCGCCTGCTCGTGCCCGCGCGGCGTCGACCCCGCGCGACTGGGGTCGATGGGCGCTCGTGCTCCGAGACTTCGTCGTCCTCAACGTGCTGTTCGTCGTCTGGCGGATCGTCGGTCACGTCTCGGTGTTCCACGAGGCCGGTGCGTTCGGGCGCGGGCGCTGGATCTGGAACCTCGAGCGGACCTTGCACCTGCCGAGCGAGGCGGCGTTGCAGCGCCAGATCCTGCCGCACGTCACGCTGTCGAGAATCTGCAACGGCTACTACGAGTACGCCCACGCCGGCTTGCTCGCCGCAACATTGATCTGGCTGCTCTGGCGGCACCGCGATGCCTACCCGCGCTGGCGCAACCTGGTGGTTGCGTTCACGGGAATCTCGTTGCTCATCGGCCTGCTCCCGGTCGCGCCGCCCCGGCTGATCCCGAGCTTCGGGATGGTGGATCTCGCCGACCGCTATCACCAGTCGGTCTACTCGGCGCTCGGCAAGGGGATCACCGACCAGCTCTCCTCGATTCCCTCGGTGCACATCGGCTGGGCGGTCATCGTGGCGGCGGCGATCATCTCGGTCAGCCGGAGCCGCTGGCGCTGGCTCGCCGTCCTGCATCCGGTCATTACGGCGTACGTCGTGGTGGTCACCGCCAACCACTACTGGCTCGACGGTGTCGTCGCGCTCGCCCTGCTCGGGGCGATCGTTTTCGTCCGTGCGCGGTGGAACGCCCGGCTGGTACCCTCACCGCAATGACATCGCTGCTCCTGCTTAGCCGCCCGTAGCGGGGCCTTTCGACCGGCCCCCCGCTGCGGGGTTCGGCTGTGTCATCACCAGCTCGCCGGTTTGCCGTTCGTTCTCGACGACGACTCTGGAGCAAACCTCATGACAGGCATGGCGAAGGCTTCCCGTTACACCGCGTTCCCTCCGATCGATCTCCCTGACCGCACCTGGCCGAACCGCGTGATCACCGGCCCTCCACAGTGGTGCAGCGTCGACCTACGGGACGGCAACCAGGCGCTCATCGACCCGATGGACGGCGAGCGGAAGCGCCGGATGTTCGACCTGCTGGTCGGCCTCGGCTACCGCGAGATCGAGGTCGGCTTCCCGGCCGCGAGCCAGACCGACTTCGACTTCATCCGCACCCTGGTCGAGGACGACCTCGTGCCCGAGGACGTCACCATCCAGGTGCTCACCCAGGCCCGCGACGAGCTGATCGAGCGCACCTGCGAGTCACTCGTCGGCTTCCGCGGCACCACGCTCATCCACCTCTACAACTCGACGTCTACTTTGCAGCGTCGTGTCGTCTTCGGGCTGGACAAGGCGGGCATCAAGGACATCGCCGTACGCGGCGCGCAGAGCTGCCAGAAGTACGCCGAGTCGCTGCTCCAGTCCGCGAACGTGCGCTGGCAGTACTCGCCGGAGTCGTTCACGGGCACCGAGCTCGACTATGCGGTCGAGGTCTGCGAGGCGGTCATGGATGTGTGGGAGCCCACCGCCGAGCGGCCGGTCGTGCTGAACCTGCCGGCCACCGTCGAGATGGCGACCCCGAACGTGTATGCGGACTCGATCGAGTGGTTCGGCCGCAACGTGACCCGCCGCGACGCGGTCATCCTCAGCCTGCACCCGCACAACGACCGCGGCACCGCGGTCGCCGCGGCCGAGCTCGGCGTGCAGGCCGGCGCCGACCGGGTCGAGGGCTGCCTGTTCGGCAACGGCGAGCGGACCGGCAACGTGTGCCTGGTGACGCTGGGGCTGAACCTGTTCAGCCAGGGCATGGACCCGGGCATCGACTTCAGCGACATCGACGAGATCCGCCGGACCGTCGAGTACTGCAACCAGCTGCCGGTGCACCCACGCCACCCGTACGGCGGCGACCTCGTCTACACGGCGTTCTCGGGCTCGCATCAGGACGCCATCAAGAAGGGCTTCGAGGCGCTCGAGCGCGACGCGGCCGCGGCCGGCGTACCGGTCGAGGACTATCCGTGGGGCGTGCCGTACCTGCCGATCGACCCGCTCGACGTCGGGCGCAGCTACGAGGCCGTGATCCGCGTCAACTCGCAGTCCGGCAAGGGCGGGGTCGCATACGTGCTCAAGCACGACTACCACCTCGACGTGCCGCGGCGGATGCAGATCGAGTTCTCCCGAATCGTGCAGGCGGTCGCCGACGCCGACGGCGGCGAGATCGCGCCGGCGCGGATCTGGGAGCTCTACCGGGAGCACTATCTCGACCGGACCGCGCCGCTACAGCTGCTCGGCTACTCGATCGAGAGCGGCGAGGCCGACCGGATCCGCGCCAAGGTCACGGTCGACGGCGTCGAGCACGAGATCGAGGGTGCGGGCAACGGTCCGATCGCTGCGCTGGTGCACGCTCTCGCCGAGGTCGACATCGACGCGCGCGTGCTCGACTACCACGAGCACGCGACCGGCGCCGGCGAGGAGGCGCAGGCCGCGGCGTACCTCGAGGTCGCCGTCGGCGGCTCGGTGTTATGGGGCTGCGGGGTCTCGCCGAGCATCACCACCGCGTCGCTCTACGCGCTGGTGAGTGCGATCAACCGGTCGTAACCGCGGGCATCGGCTCGGCCTCCGCGTCGCGTGGTCGGCTCCGCCGCCGGAGCGAACCGCGGCCAGTGGCGAGCACCGAGCCGATCAGCACGAGCGGGAAGCCGACGATCATCCCTGCGGTGAGGTGCTCGCCGAGGATGGTGACGCCGAGCAGGATCGCGACCGCCGGGTTGACGTAGGTGATGACGGTCGCCCGCACCGGACCGACCTCGGCGATCAGTGCGAAGAACAACAGGAACGCCAACGCGGTGCAGATGACCGCGAGGGTGAGGACGGAGGCGATCGACTTGCTGCCGACATTCGTCGGGTGGCTGGTCAGCGCGAACGGCGCATAGACGAGCGCGGTGACGACGAGCGACACCGAGACCACTGCCATGCTCGGAAGCTCGGAAAGCCGCCGGGACAGGATCAATGGCCCGACCGCATAGCCGACCGCGACGAAGAACACCTCGAGCACCGCAACCATGTCGATGTGGCCGACCTGCAGGCCGACCAGAGCGGCCACGCCGAGGACGCCGATGATGAGGCCGGCCAGTCGCCGGCCGCCGACCGCTTCCGCGCCGCCGACGATCCGCCCGAGCACGACGCCCACGAGCGGTACGGCGGCGACCAGCAACCCGGCGAGCGAGCTGGTCAGGTGCTGCTCGGCGCTGGTCAGCAGGTACCACGGCATCGTCAGCTCGAAGCCGGTATAGGCGAGCAGCCACAACCAGTGACCGCGCAATGAGCGCAGCTGGCCGCGCCAGACCGCGATCGGGGTGAGCAGCAGCGCGCCGATCGCGGTGCGCCCGAAGACGACCGCAGCCGGGTCGAAGTCGCGGACCGCGACTCGGATCAGCAGGTAGGGGATGCCCCAGATGACGCACATCGCGCCGAAGAGCACCGCAGCTCGCCGTGACACGCTCTCGAAACTAATCCGCCCGGCCGACATGTTCCCGCGGGAATCGGACCTCGCGTGCGGCCACACGCATGGCCCATAGGTGCCGCGCCGCGCCACACGCATGGCCCATAGGGGTTGCCAGGGCGACACGCATGGCCCATAGGTGCCGCACAGCGCCACACGTATGGCCCATGGGGGTTTCCTGGGCGCGACGCATGGCCCATGGGTGTCGGGCCGCGCCACACGCATGGCCCATAGGGGTTGCCAGGGCGACACGCATGGCCCATAGGTGTCGCGCCGCGCCACACGCATGGCCCATAGGGGTTGCCAGGGCGCCACGCATGGCCCATAGGTGTCGCGCAGCGGCACACGTATGGCCCCTGGGGGTTTCCTGGGCGACACGCATGGCCCATGGGGATTGCGCAGGGCGACACGCATGGCCCAGAGGGGTTGCCAGGGCGACACGTATGGCCCATAAGGGTTGCTTGGGCGACACGCATGGCCCATAGGTGTCG